>DATJYL010000190.1 GCA_035499655.1 Pirellulales bacterium | reverse complement strand
TTTCAGCCAAGACCCGCTCCTCAAGGAGCTTACGAATTTTCTTTAAACTGTCGAATTGGTTGACCAACTGTTTCAGAGTCAGGAGCGTCAATTGCAATAAGGCCTCGGCATCCACCGAGTTGTTATCGCATTCGCTGCCAGCGGTTCGCATGTAGCGGCCGCATGTATAAAGCCGTCGCTGGCCCGATTGGTGCCCATACATGATCGAACCGCAGCCGTCGGTCATATCAACCACACGACAAGCCAGCGGATATTTTGCTGGGTCGGAGGTTCTCGGAATGCCGCGCTGACTCTTCCCACGTTCCGCAGTATCTTGCTGAATCTTTTGCCACTTGCCTTCATCATACAACGATTCAAAACCGGTTTTCTTGCGCACCACCAGGGAAGAGTCGTTACGGATAACCTTGGCCCGATTCTCTTTGTTGCGGTCGGAGTTCACCAGAGTGCGGTGCCCTTCAGTGCCTAATCTCCGATGGTTGCCTTCGCTGCGATGACCGTATTCCTTGAGGCCCAGGATGGCGGCATTGCGACACAGCTCCAAAACCGTATTTGCACACCATTTGCCGCTTACGCGATGACGTATTCCGTGGTCAGTGCGTACTATCTCTGCTCCAGGACTTGGAATTCCAAGGCCGTTAAGGTGCTGCGCAATTTTTTTGCCTCCGAGGCCCTGGTGCTTTAAATCGAGAACCAAAATCCAGACTTCAATTTTGGCAAGGTCTTTAGCGCGCCATCGCACATGACACCCTTGCTGTCGTACGCGGCGGCCAGGAACTAACTCCATAACTACTTGACCTGCCGCATCGACCAATACACGGATAAAGCCGTACGGTGCGCTGCCACCCGTGGAGTAGCCCTCGCAGGCCAACAGCCGCTGCGTATCGAGCACGCGTTCAGCTAATTTGCGAAGAAACTCACCATTTTCGTGGTATTCGGCAACGAGGGTTATCATCACGCCAAGGTCGGGATTGGAGGCATCTATCGGCCCTGCTTCACCATTGTTGAAAACGAAGGTTACCCCACGCTTGCGGATGTCGCACTCGATCGTCGCCATGCGCAGCGCATCTTCGGGCCGTGCTAGCCGATCGCGGCGGTAGCTAAGGACCCACTTAATTCTTGGATTCGACTCGATATCCCGCACGGCTGCTTGAAATCCCGGACGGTTCATGTCCGCGCCACTTATCCCATCGTCAACCCGCAGAGTTTTGTATGCATGCAAGCGGTTTCGAATCATATGATCAAGATCGCTTTGCGACACATTTATGCTAAGACTTCGCCGCGACCCCTCAGCCAGAGCCCAGGCGAGTTGTGTTGCGAGGCTAAGCTCGTTCCGGCTATAGCTTCGCCGAAGGTAAATCAACGAATCACTGAAATTTTCGTGGGCCATGTTTTCTCGATTGCAGTTTGAGCTAATGGCTCTTGAGTTACGCAGTATCGCCTCAAGCGGAGGATTTTCGAGAATAATAGACTACTCGCAGGGCAAGTTCGCCGTTGCCCAAGAGCCCATGGAACGGATGAAGGGATCTAATCACGCTCGTGAACTGCGTCGCCAAAGAAGTATGGTCCTGGTTACAAGAGCTGACACGGGCATAAATAGCGACCTGAATGTTATTCGATTTGCTCATGAAATTCACCTTTCAAAATTAGGTTTCTGTGGTCAAAAACAAAAGAGGCCAACAACCGCTGTAGTTCCCCAACATCGCCATACCTGATGAGAAAGTCGGTACCCAGTTCTTGGGGGCCGTACCACGAACAGTTGCTATGCCACAAAGTAACGACGCGACTCATCAATGGGCATCGCTCGACAGTAACCTGGCCAAATAGCGTCGAGGGGTCGTCGGCAAGCCGATCGACCAAAGCTGCAAGCAGCTCACAAGCTGGAGGGAATTCTTCGGCAAGCGGCGCCAGCGCGTCGCTTTGCTGCCAATGTGCAATTCGGAGAATCGCTCCCAGCTCAACCAGGAACAGCGGCGGATATTGCCCCGTGGGATCTATGCCCAAAACCCTTTGCCACTGCTTGAGACATGCGGCGACCATGTCGGCCGATTCTTGAGCGTGCCGCACGTAGGCTGCCAACCATTCGATGAGCTCGCCACGATCGACTTCTTCGACAGCGTCCATGAGTCGGCCTCCTTGCCGCGCTTACTAGGGCACACTCTAATTATAGCGCGAAACAATCTAGGCGATCATTTTTTTTTCGAGAGAAATCAAATTCCTACTATTTGGCGCGGCGGAACGCACTCTTCGCGAATTCTAACATTGCAGTGCTCGCAAATAGGGGCGACGGTATGATCGTCACAAAGTGCCCAACTTTCCAATTATGGTCGATGATCCATGCGAATTTAGCTATGCGTCGACATCATGGCTATCACGCCACCAAGCATCAGCATCTTTTCCTGAACGCTAAAGGCGTTTTCCGGGCAGGCATAGCATCGATTACTTGCTAGCGCAACCCGTCTCGTCTGATACGGCGACTTCCTGCGCCCGGATCAGTTGGGTGGCGCAACGCGCGATCAATCTGATTAGGCGTACTTGGGCATCGGCGATTTGCTCGGCCGTTGCTTGGTCCGTGTTTCGATCATGTTCGTTGAACTGTTGATGCTTTGGTTCTTCGGTATTCATTTTTATTACATCTTTCGTGTTGAGCTAAAAGTTCCATAGGCATTTCCAACAAGTCAGCCTTGTCGCCATGAGCTTTATGATTAACGCGCTGGCACAATGATAGGCCGGACCAGCAATGCTGGTTTTCCGTTGGGGTATAAGAATTGGCAGATCGGCAGTCGTAGATCAATTTCAGCATCACCATCGGCAGCGGCATCGGGTTCGTCTGCCTCTGCGTTGCCCCTGCTGGGGACCGGGACCAGGGCCGCCGATAAATATCCACACGATCACGCCAATCAGAAGAAGCCACCATAATGTATCCACCACAGTACCTCCAGGAAATTTGGTGGACCAGCCGAACGGCAAGAGCTCGCCATCCGGCTGGAACACAGAACATTTTCATTGATTTAATAGCGCTGCCAGATTTGCGGCTTCTCCAGGGTGAATAATGGCCACGCGTTCAATGCCAATCTCGAATCGGGCGGCCAGGACCGCATGGCCGGCTTCGTGGTAAGCCCGGCGCTGGTTTTTGGGCATGGGGGGTTTGGAGGGAGGCATAAATCTTCCTTGAGATAAAAAATATTCTGGTCAGCGAATCTCACAGAGTCGCCGACCAGAACGTTGTTGAATGGGCGAAAGGCCGAGGCCGGGCATTGGTCCAGGGTTACTTGAGAAATGCCTCGAGATCGTCGAGTGATAACTCAAAACGCGAACCGGCAGCCACAGAATTCGACTCGATGTCGACCAGCATGTAGCCGCCTTCATTGTCCACCGACAGTTGCCTTCGAGATCTGCGAACCAAATAGCCAAAGCGGCCAGCTTTCCTTCGCAGGGAAATCTCGCGGCTTTTTTCCTGGCGATCTAGATCGTCTGACAATAAAGAACACATGACACAAACTCCATCAATGGAAAAAGGAACGGTGCGGCTGCCGAACATTTCGACAGCGCGCGCTACGCCACAGCTTGTTTACCGCAGCGCACAAGCTGCGCGAACGCGCAGTAAGTGTTGGCGATCACCTCCTGGATCAATTCTTCCCGGGCTGCGGCCCGCCGATCACGGAAGGCAATCCAAGCCTCCCGACGAATCTGAGGGAGCATGGCCAGAAACTGGTGTTGAACAAATTCGGATCGATGATCAGCGGGACTGGTACTTAACGGTGCAATCATGGGGACGACACCTCTTTGGGAAGGAGGACCGGCAAGTGGCCTGTTGCTCTCGTTCCCACTGGAGCGCCAACAGCCGCCCCAGCACTTAGGCAAAATTCCTTTTGGCTGGCGTGAGCCGATCGTTTGCCAGGGTGACTCTCTCGGGACGATGCGGCACGTTGTCGGACCCACTGGGCAAGGGCGACTTCGGCGATAATTTCCTCTGCGTCATTCTTTAATCCTCTAAGCTATGGACTTACGCGGAAGTCCGCCCGACGTCACGGGCAAGGGGAAAAGGTTAATGCGCCTGTCCATCTCTTGTTACGCAAAAGTGACAAGAATTTAGGGGTATGACCAAGGCTGAGGCGTCGCGAGTGTCGCGACGCCAAGAAGCTCCGGATTGGACGTTTGATGGCACTTTGTTTTACGACATGGGTTTAGAAACATTCGCAGAGCAAGCCTCAGCAGCGTTGGCAGTTATCGCTTGGGAGTTCCGAGAAACCAACGATTTCTGGCTTGGTGGTCCGACAGCGCTGTCTCGCTGCGTCGGTGAGGACTTGCATGGGGCTACCTGTCCTTGAAGGGAGGCAAAAGATCGGGCCAGAACGCCAAACCCCTTCAGAGACC
>DATJYL010000189.1 GCA_035499655.1 Pirellulales bacterium | reverse complement strand
GGCCGCAATGCCATGGCCTTCACCGACGGTGGCACACTGCGGGTGCGGAATCAAAAATTCGCCGACGATCCGCGGCCGTTGGAAGAAGGCTGCCCCTGCCCTGCCTGCAGCCGTAGCCGCGGCTACTTGCGGCATTTGTTCATGGCCGACGAAATGCTCGGGCCGATTCTGCTGACGGCGCACAACCTCATGTACTATCAGCGGCTGATGTCCGGCGCGCGGCAAGCGATTGCCGAGAGTCGTTTTGCAGATTTCAAGGCGGCAAAATTACGCGGCTGGGGCGGGAACGCCGAATCTGCGAAGAATGAATGACCAATTTCCAAGCACCAATGACCAAGCTTCTAGCATTTGGTCATTGGGATTTGGTCATTTGTCATTCGCACATCGTTCCACCACTTCCTGTCGTCGTTTGTCGTTTCCCCTGCCCTTCCCCTATGCGCCGCAAGAGTTTAAGATATGCAATTCGCCCGCGGTGCGGAGCGAATTCCATGAAACGCAATCTTGGGGAACCCTGTGTTAGCCGGCATTTGTAGTTTTTTATTGCTCCTGGCCGACGATGCCGCAAACGGCGGCGCCGCTGCACAACAACAGCAGCAGCCGGGAAACATTTTGACCATGTTGTTTCCGCTGGTGCTGATTTTTGTGCTGTTTTATTTCATGATGATGCGTCCCGAAAAGCGCAAGCAGGCCGAGCACAAGGCGTTGCTTGAGGCGCTGAAAAAGAACGATCGGGTCGTGACCATCGGCGGCATTTACGGCGTTGTGGCCAACGTGCAGCGAGAGTCCGATCGGGTGACCATTAAGGTCGACGAAGCCAATAATACCAAAATCGATGTTACGTTTGGGGCCATCGCGCGGGTCGTCAGCGACCAAAGCGAAACGGAAGCGAAATAATCGAACTCGTTAGCAAATCATCACGGAGGGACAGCAAGTTTTCGCGCCACTCACAAACGCTTTAGCTGCTCTCTCCGCAGACTTCAAAGGAATGGAACACACCATGTCATCCGTGCACGCATTATTCACCCTGTTAGCTCAAGCGACGCCGGCGGCAGCCGGAGCTGCGGCGGTTCCCGCGGGACCACCGATTCCCTGGTATCACGAAGCATGGTTTGGCATTTTGATGGCGCTGATCGTGCTAACGGCGCCATTTTTTCTTGGCCAGTGGTGCGCCCAAAAACTACGGATGAACGATTACGCCTGGCGGATTGGGCTGTTGATTTTTTCACTCCTGGCCGGCATCGCCATTTGCCTCGTCGGCTGGCCGCCGAAGCTGGGCATTGACTTAAGCGGCGGCGTGATTTTGGTGTACGAGGTCGATCAATCGAAAACCAGCATGACCAATTTACCGGATGTCGCCGATCAAGTTCACAAAGCATTACAAGACGCCGGAATCGACAGCACGGTGACTGCTGATGAAGATTCGGGACAAGTGGACGTGACACTGGCGGGGGCCGATCCCGTGGAAACGGCGAAGGTGGAACAGCAGATTGGAAAATTCAAGGTGCCGGACGCTGAATTGGTGGTGGAAGCGCGTCCGATTCGCGCAGGCCAGCAAGTGCTGGTGTATGGCGTCCGCAACACGCGCACTGTGGATATGGATCGCTTGACCTCCGCAATTAGCAAGCGGGTGAATCCGGGTGGACAAAAGGAAGTGACCGTACGGCGGATGGGAACGGACCGGGTGGAAGTGATCATCCCGCAGGCGGAGCCGGCGGAAGTCGATTTGATTAAGGACAAAATCAGCACGGCCGGCGCCATGCAATTCCGGATTTTGGCTAACCCCAATGCGCCCAAGCACCGCAAATACATCGAGTTGGCCGATCAAACGACCGGGCACGACGTGAAAATGCCAAATGCGGAAGGGCAGGATGAAATTGTCGCGCAATGGGTGCCTGTGGATCAAAGCGAATTCTCCCACTCGCTGATGAGCCACGAACCTTCGACGGTCGCTCGGCAAAACAAAAAAGAGGAATGGGAGCGATTGGTGATCGTCAGTCCCGGAGACGTGGATGGCCACTATCTTTCCCGTGCCGCTCCCGCGAATGATCCGGAAACCGGCCGTCCGATGGTTTCGTTTTCGTTCAATTCGGAAGGGGCCGGGCTGTTTGGCGATTTGACGAGCAGCCATTTGCCTGATCCCAACGGTACGCTGGCCTATCAGTTGGGCATTGTTCTGGACGGCAAATTGATGTCCGCGCCGACCATTCGGGGGAGAATTAGCAGCACGGGGCAAATTACCGGCGACTTCACGCCCGAGAAAGTGCAGTTTTTGGTCGACATTCTGAATGCCGGCAGCTTGCCCGCGGCGCTGAGCAAAATTCCCGTCTCCGAATACTCGGCCAGCGCCCAATTGGGGACCGACACCATTCGGGCCGGGGCGTGGTCGATGGGGCTGGCTACCGTGGCGGTGCTGATATTCATGCAAATTTATTATCGCTTCTGCGGTTTGGTCGCCAACTTGGCAGTGTTAATGAACCTGGTGCTGGTCATGGCGGTGATGATTCTCATCAAAGCCCACCTCACCTTGGCCGGGTTGGCCGGGTTAGTGCTCAGCGTGGGCATGGCGGTTGATGCCAACGTGCTGATTTACGAGCGGATGCGGGAAGAACAGGAGCGTGGGGCAGCGCTGCGGATGGCCGTGCGCAACGGGTTTGGCCGCGCCATGACAACCATTATCGACTCGCACTGCACGACGTTGATTACGGGCATTGTGCTGTTTGTGATTGGAACCGATCAATTGCGCGGCTTTGCCACCACGTTGGTGTTGGGTTTGCTCTTGAATTTGTACACTGCCGTGTATTGCTCGCGCATCGTATTCGACATTGCCGAACGGCAGCATTGGCTGAAGCGGTTGAACATGCGGCACATTTTCGGCAAGACCAGCTTTGATTTTGTGAAATGGATGCCGCGCTGGATGGCGATTTCGGTGACGGCCATTTTGATTGGCATGGGAGCGGCCGTGGCGCGCGAAGCGGGATGGCTGGGGGGCGCAGGATTGTTCGGCATCGATTTTACCGGCGGCACCGCCGTGCAAGTGGTGTTCAACAAAGCGACCGACATCAAGCTGGTTCGCGAAAAGGTGACGGATGCGAAGCTGCCAGACGTTTCGGTTAGCGCCGTCGCAAGCAACGAGCTGGCCGAACACGATACGCACTTCAATATCGATACCTCTTATCAAGGGGAGAAAACCGGTGGCGAAAAGTCGAACGTGGAGGCCATTAAGGCGCTGAAAGACAAGCTGAAAAGCATTTTTGCGGGCCAACTGAAAATGTATTCCATGGAGATTGTGTCCGTGGCGGTGGCTTCACCGGATCATTCTGCGACAGAAGATGCAACAGCAACATCTACCGTTACCGATGCGAAGTCTGACGCTGCGGCAAGCAAAGATTCAGCCAAGGAAGCAGGCAAAGATGCAAGGAAGGATAAAGATGGGGCGGGTAAAGGCGCCGGCAAAAGTGACACAGGCTCCAAAGCGATGGCCGCGAAAGAAGCTGCCGGAAAGGGCGAAGCCGGAAAAGACACCGGAACTCAGAACGCCACGGCCGCGCCGGAAGCGGGCACTGTCGCCAAGCTGCGGTTTGCGGACGGCATTAATTACGCCTCGCTGGAAACTATGTTGAACGACGCTCGAGCGGCGTCCCAACTCCCCGAAGCTGTCTTCGACCTGTCGAGCCCCGATGCGGATTACACGCCTGGCAGTAGCATTACGGTTCAGGATTGGGACGTACGAGTTTCGTTGCCGCGCGAGCAAACCGAAAAGCTGCTTAGCACCGTCCAGCAACAATTGGCGGAGACGCCAGTGTTTCCGACGGCGAATAACATCGGCGGCAAAGTCGCCAGTGATACGGAGACGACGGCCTATTACGCTCTGGCGGTGAGCAACATTTTGGTGGCGGCCTATATTTGGATTCGCTTCCAGAATTTGATTTTTGGTCTGGCGGCCATTGTCGCGCTGATTCACGACGTGTTTATTGCCGTGGGCGCGCTGGCGCTTAGCTACTGGCTGGCCGGTCCGTTGGGATTTTTGCAGGTCGATCCGTTCAAAATCAGTCTGGAAGTGGTCGCGGCCTTGTTGACGATTGTCGGTTACTCGATCAACGACACGATTGTGGTGTTCGACCGAATTCGCGAAATCCGCGGTAAAAGTCCCGACTTATCGGCCACCATGATCAATCAGGCGGTCAATCAAACGCTGTCGCGGACCATTTTGACCTCGGGCACGGTATTTTTGGTAACATTCATTTTGTATTTCTTTGGCGGCGAAGGAGTGCATGCCTTTGCCTTTGCCATGATGATCGGCGTGCTGACCGGGACGTACAGTTCGGTGTTCATTGCCGCGCCGATTTTGCTGTGGTTCAAGCGCCCGAGCGTCCCTACCGGCGGCATGGTTCGCACCACGGGCGGCGGGGCGGTTCGCGCTACTGGCGCCGCTTGATGCGACGGCCGGAAGCGGCCTGCGTAAACTTTGCAGCCTGTCGCACTTGTAGCGACGCGCCGGTGCGCTTTATTGCGCGGCCGTTTCCGCCCTTGGCCATTTCTCCTTCGCCCGTCCGATAGCAGAAAATGGTGGATTCTCAGGGCTGTTCAATTGGAACCAGCGGATCAAGGCCGGAATTACGCATCGTGGACCGTCGCAAAAAGATCATTCTGGCTGCTGTGGTGTTGGCGCTGGGCGTTGCGTTGGCGCTGCAGTATCGCAAGATCGAACAGGTCAAGTCGCATTCCTCGCCGGGTTCAACATGGCGCGAAGCGGTGCAGCCAACGGTAAGCAACCCTACTACGAGCAACGCTGCGCCCGGTGCGGGCCAACAGCCAGCGGCAACCACAGCTTTTGATGGCCGCATTGAGGCAGCGCCTGGAAGCTCGAACAGCCAGGAGAATGAGTCAACGCACTCATCATCCCTGGCTCCTACTGTCGCCCCGCCAGACTCAATGGTGGATTTAGATGCTCCAGAGCAAACACACAAAATTGTAGACGGTGACACGCTGCAAAACCTGGCGCAGCGCTATTTGGGCCGTGCCGATCGGTACCTGGAGTTGTACGAATACAACCGGGACGTGCTCCGTAGTCCGGAGGTGTTGCCCATTGGCGCAGAATTGCGGATTCCTTCGAAGGTGGCGCTACCAGCCGCCGGCGATACCAGTTTGCTGCCATCGGCTCCGGCGACGCCGATCGCTCCGCTGGTGCCGTTGCCCGCGGCACCAACTGCCGCCGGCAAAACGGCTTCGGCTGTAGCTGCCCAACGCGCTAGCCAGCGCACCTACACGGTGCAGCCGGGGGACAACCTAGTGGATTTGGCGCGTCGATTTTACGGCGACGGCCGACGTTATGAATCGCTCTATGAAGCGAATCGCCGCGTGATGCACAATCCAACGGATTTACGGCCCGGCATGGTGCTGGTCGTGCCGTGAGCAGCGGGCGGCAGGCGGCTGGCAGCAGGCAATTCAGAACTCAGGATAGTTGAAATTTTAAACAGCCGACGGCACTTTACCTTGTATGCGGCTGCACGATCGGTTCCCGGCTCCTCCGACCGCCTTCCGCCCGCTGCGTAC
>DATJYL010000188.1 GCA_035499655.1 Pirellulales bacterium | reverse complement strand
TGGCTGGTTACGCAATTTCGTCCAACAGCCGTTCGACGGCAACGTTCATTTTGTCGTCGCTCATGTAGCTGCCATTGGCGATGGCGGTTTTAATGGCGTTGACGCGGTCCCAGCGGATGTCCGGAATTTCGCTCAGCTTGCTGGCCATTTGGGCGGCCGGCGAAAGCTGCAATTCATCGGTGGTATTGACCGACGAAACACCTGCCGGTGCTGCTGGGGCCGACGGGCGATTGAAGTGCGGGGCGTTAATGCTTTGAGTACCGTGCAGTTGAGTGAGGCCGTTAATTTGCATGACAAATCTCCTTCGGACCGCCCATTGCAGATCAGGACTGACCGACCGACGGAGAACCCCGCCGGGCAATGGGCCGGTCACAGTGTCGCAGTGCCGGAATCCTAACCGGTCGGCGGCTGGCCCCAGGGCGTTCGGTTGAACCGATCCACACGGTTGATACAGCCCCAGCCAAATGGCTTGGCACAGAAACGTGTCGGGCTGAATGAACCTCATGGAGTGCGGCTGGCCAAACGTGATTGGGTTGTCGCCGTCCTTGGAATTGTACTTCGCTACAGGCGACCGGGGCCGCTTCCGTGTGCCACAGAGCAATCTCGCGGAATCGGAGAGAGGGCACTGTGTACATCGGACGCGACCTGCCGGATTTTCGATGAAATCTGCTAACCACCATCTTACGCCGCTTGACCCGATTTTCGCGGGCAAGTGCGGCGGTAACAATGCTCACGGGTATAGGGTGAAGCTGGCCGGATGGTGTCGACTTTTCGCCACGCTGGCTGTTGTCATCCGCGGCCTACGTGGTGGAACAACCACATAGGCCGCAGCGAACTTGCTCACCGTGCCGATCCTGCCGCCAGGCTCCGCACAACCGTGAACTTGCACTGAACCGTTCCTAATGCAAACGCCGGGCCAATCGACAGGGGGCGGCCAAGAGCAAAATGTGAATGCAGCTTGGCGAGCCTCCTTCGTCAAAAAAAGCAGAAACGGCAACTCTTGCAAGAGGTGAGTTTCTGCCTGTACCTACCCCACCGGGGCGAGATTATAGGAGCGGGACAGCTTCGGCAGCAAGGTCGATTAAGTGACTTGTCCCACAATACTTGCGGCGCCAGACGGGCCGGATGCCGCAGGCACCGCCCAGCTTCAGAAGCCTGATTTTAGTGCCACAGGATATGCAAAACTTGAGAGAATTCGCGCGAAACAACTATTTCTTTCTGCGGTTAGATGATTGGGAGAATATTACCGACTGTCGATGCTTGCGCGGCAAATTCACAACTCGCGCGAAAGAGTTACAGTGCCGGCGGCAACAGCTTTACAAAGCGCCCTGAGGTACAAAGTTTTGAGTCCGCTTTGCCGACACGCTCACGCACTCATGCCAGCTTAAGGAGACCACTGATGATTCGCACATTATTGCTGGTTTCGATCTCGATGGTGGCCATGACGTTTCAGAACACGGTTTGGGCCGACGACAACAGCCATGCTGATTCATCGGCGAATTCGACCGCTAATTCATCTGCGGCAAAAGCTGCCCAGGACAAGACGGCTCAAGACAAGGCCGAGGCCGACAAGCTTTCGGCACTGTTCGACAAGCTCGATGTCAATCACGACGGCCAAATTTCTTCCGACGAAGTGCCCGACGATCAGCGGCGAATGTTCGAGCGCTTGATGCGTCGCGCAGATAAAAATGGCGACGGCAAGCTAAGCCGCGAGGAATTTATCGCCGGAATGAAAGAAATGGAAGATCGACCGGAGCGGGCGGCAGACCATCCCGCCGCGGAAAACGCTGGGCCTGATGGCCCTGGAAGTGAACGCGGACCGCGTGATCGTCGAGACGGATTACCTGGAGAACGTGCGGGAGGCTCGGGCGAAGGGCGTGCCGCGGGTGGTTTTGGCGGCGGAATTGGCGGCGGCTTTGGTGGCCCAGGATTTGGTGCAGGTGGCGGCTTCGGCGGGGGCGGTGGGCCATTGATGGGTATGGCGTTGTTCCACGCTTTGGATACCAACGGCGATGGCAAGCTCGATTCCAAGGAAATTGCCGCGGCGCCGGAGGTGCTCAAAAAACTTGCCAACAGCAACGGCGAAATCACTCGCGAAGAACTGCTGAAATCGATGCCGGGGTTGGCGGGCGGCATTGCCGGCGGCGGGCCGGGTGGGTTTGCTTTCGGCGGGTTTGGCGCCGGCGGACCTCCGGGCGCTGGCGGGCCGGGGGAAGCTAACCCCGACGCGATGCTGAAGCGCGTTATCCAGCAGTTCGATAAAAATGGCGACGGGAAGTTGCAAAAGGAAGAATTGCCCCCCCGTTTGCAGGAACGGTTTGACGAGCTGGACACCAATCACGACGGCGCACTCGATGAAGCCGAGCTCAAGGCCATTTTGCCACGCTTGATGCGTCGCATGCAGGAGGAAAAAGGGACCGGCGGCGGTGCAGCGGGGGCCGGAGCCCAGGACCGTCCGATGCGCCGACTACAGTCGGAGGCGAAAGCAATGGCAGATCAGATGCTGGCCGACGATAAGAAGTCGGAAAAAGCTGACCAAAAGACCGGAGATAAGAAAGACCAGAAAGCGGACAACTCCAATAACCAATCGGATAAATAGCGACTTACGACCAAATAACCGGCTGAAACCAGAAGTAAATTCGGCATGGCATCCAAGATTCCCGAATTCTGGTCGAAGAACCGATGACTCCCGCGACACGCGCGTTTTTTAAATCGCGCGTACCCCAACCGCCCGGCGGAGATTTGCAGCATCCCACCTGCATCCGCCGGGCGTCTTTTTGCGCTTTTGCCGCTGACGCCCGCTGGTGTGCGTATCTGCTCGTGTGATACGCTGCTCAGCAAGCCCCGTACCCTCAGCAGCCCGATGCCTAAGTTATTGGCAATTTTGCCCGTCGAAGGACGAACAACCGTTAGGCCGGCGGGTGGAATAAATTCTCAATTCGAGTTTGGAATACCAAACTGGTTGTGCGTCTGTCCTCGAAAAACAACGGCATTCGGCCAACCGCCGCTTTGTGCGGTTTTTCACGAAGTTTTTCTATTTATTTTGGAGGTCGTTGTGTCAGCGAAATGGTCGAGCGGTAACTAAAAAATGGACGGCGCGGCGCGAACCAGGAACTATGTAGGGATGTCACCCGTATTGGATGGTACGACATTTGCACCCTTTGCGATCAACTGCTTTGAACTGCCGGAAGGAGAAGAGCATGTCCAAACGATCCCGACAGCCCCGCGATGAGACCGAGCCGGCCAGCAGCCGGGCAGCCGGTTCTCAAGGCGCCGGCGATGCTTTACCGGCTGATCACAGCCAGGCAGAGCCAAAGCTGGTGGTTAGCGGAGCAGCCTTTCAACAATTCGAGGCGCGGATCGACCAGCAGTTGGAAGAATTGGTGGGGCGTTGGATTCACACGGCTGCTCCAGCCGCTTCCAGCATGCGCCGGGTAGTTCCGCAAGAAAGCCGCCGGCGTGAGCAAGCCTAAACCAAGCGATTGCTTGCCGGCGGGATTAAATTCTACGGCAAGTTAAAACGGCAATCCTTCTTCCATCGCCATTTGGCGTTCGGCGCTGTCTTCCAGGCGGACTTCATCCAACAGTCGTTTTCGCTTCCAGTCACCGCGCAAAAACCAAATGCCGGCCAAAATCGAGGAGACGATGATGGAAATTGAAACCGACCACCACACCCCGTTCGATCCCAGGGGTGTGTGTTTGGAAAGCACATAGGCCAGCGGAAACCGCAGCACCCACAGCGATATAATCGCCAACAGCATAGGGGCAATGGTGTCGCCGGCGCCGCGCAACGTGCCCGTCAGCACTTGTTGCAAGCCGAGGAAGGGAAAACAAAGGGCGACAATGCGAATGAACTGGGCGCTTTCGTCAATGGCGGCCCCACCAGTAGGCATTAGCAGCATCGACAAACCGCGTCCCGTGAAGAAAAAGAACACGCCCGCCGCCAGCAGCGTGCTGAAGCTCAACAGGCAACTGATGGCGTTGGTGTGTTCGGCCCGGTCCATTCTTCCCGCGCCGATGTTTTGCCCAACCAGCGTGGAAGTGGCCAGCGACAATCCCATGGCGGGAATAATGACGACGCTCAGCACGCGGGTTCCCACACCGTAGGCGGCGATGGGGTCGGTTCCAAAAGTGGAAACCAACAGCATCATCAGCGTCATTCCCAAGGCTTGTGTCGACTGCTCAACCGACGAGGGGGCTCCGATTTTGAACAGCGTGCCCATCAACCGCCAGTCGGGTCGAAAATCGCGCCAGTGCAAATGCACGGCACTGCGCTTGCGAAGCAATAGCGCCATGCCGATGGCCGTCGCCAGGGCCTGCGTACACAACGTGGCCATGGCGGCGCCGGAAACTCCCATCGCCGGCACGGGCCCGCAGCCGAAAATAAAAAAGGGATCCAAAATGAAATTCAACAACACGGTGAGCAGCACGATGAACATCGGCGGGTAAACAATGCCTACGCCGCGCATCAACGCCTGATAGGCGAAAAAGCCGAACACGAAGACAAACCCCAAAAACGTGACCTGCAAAAAACGGACGGCGTCGGGCAATACGTCCGGGGCGGCGCCCATGAAGCGCATCAATGGTTGCGAAAGCGCAAAACCGCCCACGGCCAGCAGCAGCGATACCGCCAGGCACAACAACAACGTTTGCGCGGCCACGTGGCTGACGGCCCGTTCGTCTTGCTTGCCGCGATATTGCGCAACCAGCACGGTGCCGGCAATGGGCAGGCCGCCAGCCAGCGAGATGCACAAAAAGTTGATGGGAAAGGAAAGCGAAACCGCAGCCACCGCCGCCGCGCCCGCGGGCAGCCGGCCAACCCAAAACGTGTCGGTCAATTGATAGGCCGATTGCAGAATGTTCGACAAGATAATCGGCACCGACAACCGGACCAGCGCAATCCAAATGGGTCCTTCCGTGAGCGGGCGTTTTGGGTTTGGCATCGTCCGTGGATGAATCAGGGTGTTCTTGCGGGCCGGCATCCGTGCCGCTGGCGCCGATTGTCATGAATATACGCTTAACAGGCTGGAGACAATTGAACCGGCTACTGCAACCCACGAAAAATCTGCTGATAGAGCTGATTTTTTTTTGAGGTCATGGGGCCGGGGGTTTTGTCATCGCGGAGCGTGGTGTAAAGCATGGCGTATTTGGCGTCCAGATCGTCGGCGTAATGGACGATCATCGCCTCGGGGGTCATGGGAATTTTCGGCGCGCCCCACTCCGGCCGCCCTTGATGGGCGATAATCACATGCTCCAGGCGAAGCAAGGTTTCCTCCGGCAGCTTGCGGTCCAAGCCGGCTTCGCGCACGATGTCGCGGCCTTGCAGCATATGGCCAATGAGCGCGCCCTCCGCCGTGTACACGGCGCCTTGCGGGTGCGGCTGGTATTCGCGGAGCTTGCCGATGTCGTGCAAGATCGCGCCCGCAATGGCCACGTTTTTATTGAGCCGCGGCTGCATGTCGGGGTAATATTCGTCGTATTTGTCGACCAAATAAACCACCGTGCGGGTGACGCTGAGCGTGTGTTCCAGCCAGCCGCTGACATAGGCGTGATGATTTTTCCGCGCCGCGGGCAACGTGAGCAACGCCTCGCGGTGATCTTGCAGCAGATCGATCACCAGTGAGCGGAGCTTTTTATCGTCGATTTTATCTTTGGCCAGATGGAGCAATTCGTCGAACATTTCCGACGCCTCGAAGCGCGATTTGGGCTGCAACATCAGCGGGTTAAAGCCCTCCGCGGCGTCGGCTTCGATCACCGCGCGGATTTTTTTGATTTCCAATTGCGGGCCGAAATTCGTTTCTTTGTAAGTGGCCCGCATTTTGAAAAACGTGCCCACGGCCCACGACTCGCGGCAATCGACGGCCCAGGCCGAATCGTTCCAAATGGGAAAACTAACCTCGCGGGCGGCATCACGAAACGTGACCTTGAAGTAGGGCTTGCCGTCTTTGGTCGTCAGTTCCTCCTTGGCCGATAGCAGGGCAAAAAAATCTCCTTCTTCGCCGGGCGCCAGTTCGGAAAGCGTTCCCATGGGAAACAATCGTGCAGACATGGTTGATGTGGAATTATCAAGGGGTGACAGAGGGCGTCGTTACAACCGCTACGAACGAATCGAACCGTTATCATAGCGAATGCAAACGCGGGGGACTACCGGACGATGGCGGACCACATTCAGTTTCCGCTTGCCGATGCCGATGCGCGCAACAGGTTCCCCGGCTCGTATCGGCCGGGGTTTGGAAGACCTGGAAACAGAAAATGTCTACGGCAAAGCGACGACCCGGACCCGTGCGAACTGCCCCGGCCGGTAATCCCGTGAGGCGGTGGGTCGAGATGTTTCTCGATTACAGCCGCAGCGAGTGCCATTTAGCGGCCAACACCGTGGCGGCGTATCGGCGCGATTTGGCCAAGTTTGCCCAATGGCTCGGACCGCGAAGGGTGCAAGATTTGTCGATCAAGGAACTGGCCGATTATCCGGCTTTCCTCAACCACCGGGGCTTGGCGCCCGCCAGCGTGGCGCGACATTTGGTGTCGTTGAAAGTGTTCTTTCGCTACTTGCAACTAGAAGGCGCCCTGCGCGATAACTTGGCCGAGCTGCTAGGAAGCCAGAAGTTGTGGGAGCGGGTGCCGCAGGTTTTGTCGCCGGAGATGATCGAGCAATTGCTGGCGGCGCCGCGCGGTCACGATTTGCTCTGGCGGCGCGATCGAGCATTGCTGGAATTGCTCTACGCCACCGGTTGCCGGGCCTCGGAAGTTTCGAATTTGCGAGCGGACGACGTCCATTTATCGCAAGGCTTTTGCCTGGCACGCGGCAAGGGAGATAAAGAACGGCTGGTGCCGCTGGGACGCCGGGCCGTGGAGGCCGTGCAGGAATATCTGGCTCACGAACGTCCCAAAATTGTTGAACATGCGGCCATTCCGCCCCGTTGGCTGCTGCTTTCCCGGCGCGGCAGGAGGCTGCGGCGGGAGCGAATTTGGGAGCTGGTAAAACGCTATGCGTTGCGCATCGGAGCACCGGCCAGCATCAGCCCGCACACGCTACGGCACAGCTTTGCCACGCATTTACTGGCCGGGGGGGCCGATTTGCGGCAAGTGCAGGAAATGTTGGGGCACGCCAGCATTCGCACCACGCAAATTTACACGCACGTTGATCCGTCGCGGTTGAAGCGGATTCATCAGCAGTTTCATCCGCGAGGATAAAATCTGGCTAGTTGCCCTGGGCGGGAAGTCGAGCCCGCTTTCATTCGGCCGTTATTTATTCCAGGGGCTAGTGGGATAGCGAGATTTCAGCGTATCGGCGGCTTCTTTGGCGCGATCCGGCTTATTCATTTGGGTCCACAAATCTTTCAGATGATACAACGCCTCGGCGTGCTGCTCGGGCAATTGATTGTACAGCACGTCGACGTGCAGATAGGCGTACAATGCCTCCTGCGGTTGCTTCAATTTCAAATAGGCGTTTCCCAAGGCGTTGTATGCCGTGGCAAAAACGTCGTTGTTTTCGGCGGGCGCTTGATCGATGGCGGCATTGAGTAAGTCGACCGCCTCTTTGGCACGATCTAATTGCTCCAGGCATTTGGCCTTGCCCACCCGGGCGGCCAGCAACTGCATTTCGACGGCTTTCCCTTTAGCGTCCGTGGCGAGTGCGGCGTCGAATTGCCGGATGGCTTCGTCATACTTGCCTTGAGCAACCAGTACGCGGCCCAGCGCCACCGCCGCCCGCAGCTTGTAATCAGGCCAGGGTGCGTTGGCCAGCGCACCGTAGTAGGTGGGAGCTTGATCGTAACGACCGATGGCCATTAGCAAATCGCCGGCGGTTTCGTTGGCTTCGTAGAAGTGGTAACTGTCGGGGTTGGCTTTCAGGAATTCGATTAAAGCGGTGCCTGCGGCGCGAGGATCGCCCACGCCATTGATTGCCAAACGGGCGTTGGCCAGCGCGCGATAGAAATCGACATCTTGCCGAACGACATCGCTGGCCAATGCCGGCGGAGGAATTTTATTGAGCCAATCCAGGGCTTGATCGTAGTGGCCGTCGAGAAATGAGTTCCGGGCTTCCATCAGGTCGCGCGGCTCGCCGGGCAATTGCAGGTATTTAATTTCGTTGACCGGAAATTCTTTCGTCGTGAGCGAGACTTGCAAAACGACCTTGTCCTTGGTGATTTCGCCCAGACGCCCCAGCACCGGCTGCCCGGTAAATAAATGCACGTGGTAATAATCTCCCTGGGCCCAGGCCGACGCAGCGCCGGAGAAGAGCGGAATGGCAAGAACAAGAAGCGTGCGGCGCAGCATGGATCAATTCCTTGTTTTCGGCGGGGCTTAGTTTTTTTGGTTTGGGGCGGGAGCGTCAGTTTCTTTCGGTTCGAATTCCAACAGGCCGACCACGGGTTCGTCTAAATTTTTTTGAATTTCGCGGAGCAATTTTTCGTATTGGGGTTTCCATTTTAGGCCGCCCAGAGTCGATTCGTAGCGTTGGGTTTCGCGGATGGTGCCCTTGGCCAGTTCAAGGAGCTTTCGCTTTTCGTCGGGGCTGGTTCGCGTGGCGGCAAATTCCACACGACACAGCGCCATGTTGTAGCGGGCTTCGTCAAAGGCGTCGCGGAAGCGTTCGTCACGGGCGGTTTTTTGCGATATTTTATTCCACCCCCAAACGCTTTCGGAGGGTCCTCTTCCGCCGAGGATGGCCGCGACGTAGAAGTCGGGATTGCTTTTACCGCCCCATTGATAGGTGTAGGCTGCTTCCATTTGCACAGGCAGTATCGAGGGCTTGTCTTTGAGCACGTCGGCGAAAAGCGCGATCGATTTTTCGTAATTGCCCAGACCGCGATAGTCCAAAGCTAAACGACGTTGAATGGCGGGCAACTTCTCGGCGGGCATGAATTCGGCGTGGTCCTTGGATTTGGCTAAGATTGCTTCGTAGGCTTTAACGGCTTGCTGTAAATTGTTTTGGGCGTCGGGAGAATACTTCACGGGTTGGGCAGGAGCTTTTTCCGTGCCGGGCAAGCCATTGGAATCTGTGGGATTGCCCGGCGTCGCTCCATTGGCCAACGTTTCGTAGGTGGCTGCGATCCAATTTAAGGTTCGATAATCGGCGGCGTCTTGGCGCTGCGAGATTTTGCTCAACAGCTTTTCGAAGGCTTTAATGGTCGCATCCGCCTTCTCGGTTTCGCCGCGGCTATTCAGATCGTCCAGTTTTTGTTCCAGGTTGAAAGCAATATCGACCAAGGTTTGCATGGAGCGCGCCGGGCCGTCCGGGTCATGGACGTACAAAGCCTCCAACGCGTCCATCGAAGCAACGGCATTGTCGAGTTGCTGGGGGGTCGTGGCCACGTAAGCTAACAGAGCCGTTTTATAGATTTCGGCGGCAATGTTCTCTGGTTGCGTGGCCGGATGCTTTTGTTTAAGCAAAGTGAGAGGTCCGATTTTCGGATCTTCCAAGATGGTCGCCGCTTTGTTGGCGTCGCCGGCGTTCAGATAAAGCTGCGCCAAAGAAAGTGCCGGCAGGATGGCGCGCTCGTCGACCACTTCCAGCTTGCGTAAACCGCCGACGCCGAACTCGAGTTCTTGCTGGGCTTGCTGGAGCAGCGCATCGAGGTTGCGGTTGGCTTGCGGATCGTCCGTGGGAGATGTCGCGGTTGCCGTTGTGGCAGCGGCGGCTTTTTGTTCGCGCCGTTGTTGCATGCCGCGCAAATACTTGACCCATAACGCCTGGCCCAAATTCGCTTCGCCGCTGAACCGGGCCGCCGAACCGTCGGGAGCACGCCCGATGATGGCTTTCGCTTTGTCGTAATCGCCTGCATCAATGGCAATCGAAACCAGCATTTCCAGCGCGGTTGCGGCCTCCGAGTCATCAGGCCAGCGTCCGATGACGTAATTGGCCAGATCGAAGAGATGGTTTGTTTCGAACGTAAGATTGTCGTTACCAGCTTGCTTGCGCTGGCGATACAAAGCATCGAGCGAGGCCAAGGCCACCTGCGCGCCGGGCAAGGCGCTGGCCGAATTGGGGTATTTGCGGGCCAGAAACTCGCCCAGCACCGCGGCATCGTAATAATTTTCCTTGGCGTAATGGAACCAACAGAGCCAATAGCGAACTTGATTGACCTTTTCGATATTGGTTGCGGCATTGGCCAAGGAAATGGCCAGCTGGCAGAGTTTGAAAGCCTCGTCCCGCTGGGTTTTGAGCGTCGCTTCCAACTCGGCAATGTGTTTGGCGTCGGGCTGGGCTTCCTGATGGGCAAAATCCAATTCGACTTGGGTGGATTTTACTTCTTCCGTGGCGTCAGTGGCTTTATCGTAGGCCGCGTCGAACGAGGTGATTTCAGCATCGGAATCGGTTGCGGCGGAATCGGCCGTCGCTGGCGCCTTGGTGTCGGCGGCTAATTGCAACGCCTCATGGGACGTTGAACCTGCGGAGGTTCGCGACGAAGCTTGCCGAGACAGCGACTGGCGTGGCGATGGATTTGCCTCGTGGTTTCCGCTCAATTGCGCTAACAAGTCTTGCGCGGCGCTTTGCAAGTTGCTGTTCTTCGAGTCGATGACCTCCGTGATTAGACCGCGGGCATCATGCGCATAGCCAACGGCTTTGGGATCGTTTTTGGGAAGTGCGGCCGCAAGCTTTTGCAAGGCGGTGGCGGCGGAAAGTTTGACGGCCAACCAATCGGGATCTTGCAGCTCCGAGCCATGGGCGCTTTTCGCCCAGGACAATGTTTTATCGACCAGGGCGTCGTAATTTTGGTCTTGCAGCCATAAACGCTGGGCGCGCAGCACGGCCTGTGTTTTCAGGAGGCGCACGGTTGCGTCAGAATCTGAAAGCCCGTCGATCAAATCGCAGTAAGCCGCCAGGGCCAGCTTTTGTTCCCCCAGTTCTTCATTGGCCCGACCCTCATAAAAATGAGCCACGCCGCCTCCCAGGCGCTTGGGGTATTTTTGATACAAACTGCCGCACCGGGCGGCCGCATCGACGAGCAGGTTTTTCTGCTCGTTGCTACCCGGTTCTGTAGCCAACGCCGTGAAAAAAGTCGCGCGGCCGGCATTCACGCTGGCCCCCAACCACTGGGCGCCCAGCTCTTCCCGTTCGTCTCCCTGAGGAAGCTTGTCGAGCTGGCCACGCAACTGCTGGGCCAATTCTTCAAACGCTGTTCGCGCCGCGGCATCGTCGGCTTGAGCCTGGCGCCGCAACGCTGCCTTACGGGCGCCGGGCTGTTCGGACTGTGCCAAACTACTTTCGGCAAGTGCCAGGAGAAGATTGCCCAAGCGATCTCGTGCTGAAACGGATAAATCGTGATCTGGGTTGGCCGAGAGAAATTCCTGGAGTTTGGCACATGCCCGGCGGCGGTCCGCATCACGAGATTGCGCATCGGCCGCTTGATCGGCGCCTGCAATGAACACCACGGCCTGTTGATAGGCAATCGCGGCCTTGAGATTGGCCGCCAAGGCAGGATTTGCGGCTTGCGAGCGAAGGTAATCTGAGGCCGTGTCGAAAAAATGCCGCTCGCACAGCCCTTCAACAAAAGCTTGCGAATCGTCGGCCGCTCGGCAGGCTTTCACATTCCATCCACTGGCCAGACAACAAGCGAAGACCACATACGCGCCCCATAATAACCGTGCCTGATGTGTGGTCATGGACCGTCTCGCTGCGTGTTCCCTCGCCCGGCAGAAATGCCTCTTCAGCTCCATTATAAAGCGGTATTTTATCCGCACAAGCAAAGCGATGTGCCGCTAGTGGTTCGCTGCGTATTCCGGCCTTCGGTTTTGCCGACTGATACCGTTGTACGGTGATGAAAGTGGCCCACGCATGATTATCAGCACAAGCAATGCTGCCGTACGAAGCCGAGGGAGCGTAGTTTTTTGGTAGTGGGTCAGTTTGAAATGTAGATGTCCCGGCGCGCCGGGATCCTCAGCCGCCGGCGTAGTTTTTTTGTCGACTGGAGTTTCACGGGGTATGGCGGTAAGATAGGGCCTTCGAAGTTGACATTCTCATCCGTTTGGTCAGTGCTAATCTGAGCAACGTTGGTTGATCCGGGGGGTAACTGTGCCCATTGATGTGCAATGCGCTGCGTGCGGCAAACGGCTGCGAGCACCGGACGAACAGGCGGGCCGTAAAGGCCGCTGCCCGGCTTGCAAAGCGGAATTGCAGATTCCGGCCAGTGTTTCGCCAGTGAAGGTTTCGACAGGCGTGCCAAATGTCAACACTCCCACGCCCGTGCCCAAGGGTTACGTGCCGAAGTCTGCGGCGCCGATCAATTCGCCGCCGCCTGCGCGACAATCGGCCGCCGGGTTTACAACGTCTGCCGCCGTTCCGCCGCCGATTCCAGAACGCCGCACGTTTGAAGCGCGAGATAATCTCGGTGCTAGAACCGACATTCCTCCGGTGGCCGAAACCGAGGGAGTGTTAGAGGCCAAGCATTGGTTTGTCCTGGGAACGGCGCTGCAAATTACAAAATACGCGCTGCTGTTGTCGTGGATTGCGTTTGGATGCATCGGCCTGGCTTTGATTGGCCTGACGCTGGCAAGTCGATCGGCCTCTCAAGACGCCATTTTGTCGGGCGCCATTTCGTTATTACTGATGTGGGGCATCGTCGGAACCATTCTGGGCTGGACGGCGCTGCTCGTCGGCTGGCTGCTGTGCATGACTGTGTGGTCGGCATTGGAACGCCGCTGGTTGCGAATCTCGATCGGAGCAAGTGTTTTTCTGATTGTCGCCATCCTGATTTTAATTTCAGTCCAAAGCCTCCGATCGAGCAACGATTTCAAGGAGGAGGCGAAAGCCGTCGCCTTGACGACCGAGATTATTTTTTTGGGTTTTGGCGTTGTCGCGGCGGTGGCGCTGGGCGCGTTCGGTTATTTTCTGGGCAGTTTGGAAGTGCGGATGGGCAACGATCGTCGTCCGCGGGAACCTTTGATCCGGACCGTGATTATCGGCGTCCTGATGTGCTGGTGCATTGCCGCCAATTTATTTTTCCAACCCGGCGCTCCGTGGAAGGCGTGGCTGATTGTGATTTCCGATTTGGCGGCCTTTTTGACGCCATTGGTCTGGCTGTGGTTGCTCAACGTGCATGTGTCGGGGCACCTGCGCGTCAATCAAGCGTGGAAGCGGCTGTAGCGGGACACTCCGGTGGGCGCCACGAGATTTCTGAACAATCAGGCTTTGATAAGTATCTGGATTTCCGTCAGATACTTTCGCGGATTGCCCTTGAAAATCATTCCCGGCCCTTTGAGATACACTTCGCGGGTAGGCATTTCGATGTTGTAGGCCTTGGATTTCATGTATTTCAAAATCTTTTCGTACGAGCGGCCCAGTTCCTCGTACGGTCCTTTGTGCAAAAGACAAACGCACTTCCCGCCGGGCAGTTGCCGGATGGAAATGCCGGCGGTTTTTTTTGCGTCGATGTTTTTGGCCTCCGGGCGGAGTGGAAAGCAGGCTTCGAAATTGGCGTCGGCTTCTTTGTATTCGTCATCGTAATGCAATAGGAAACAAGGACCGCCGATGTAGCGCCCGAGCCGCCGACCAATTTGCGAAAACCCTTGGCCGCAATCGCGATACCGGCCTTGCATGCGGACGCCGGCCATCCACAGGGCATCGACCACTTTCTCTTCCACTTCGAATGTGCTGTTTTTCATGGTAACCCTCGCTTGCTGATGTTGACGAATAAGTTGCTCCAAGCGGGCTTCCATTTGCCGGTAGTGCTCCACTTTGGCGGCGAGGGTTTGTTGATGGCGCTGCAGGTAAGCAAACAGATCGGCCTCGGCGCGGCACTGGCGCAAAATCTCGGCAATTTCCGGCAGCGGAAATTCCAATTCCCGCAGCAAGGCAATCACGCGGGCCGGCTCGATTTTCGCGGCATCGTAATAGCGGTAACCGGTCTGGTCGTCGACGCAAGAGGGATCAAGCAAACCTTGCTCGTGGTAAAACCGCAGCGTCTTCACGGTGAGTCCCGTGATTTTGGAAAATTCGCCAATGCTGAACAGTTTTCCCGTTTCCATAACCAATCAGCCTCAAAACCAACCGCTTGAAGCGCACAGCCCAAGCAAATTAAAGTGCTACGACAGCGATGCTAAAGCCTCCTGTAAGGGGAGAGTCAATAACGTTCTTTAAAAAGAGAAAAAAACTGTCGCGAGCTGAAGTCCCCTTGCTTGACAGTTCCGGGTATATAGAAAAGCATAAGGTTTGGCAGGCACGGCGGCCGATGTAACGAAAAGGTGATTCTTTATATTTTATTCAAATTTTTCCGGTTCATAGCGAATGCCAGGCATGCTTACCACCGTTCAGTCCGCTGGCTCGTCTGAGGTTGACGGCGGATTGCTTCCTGTTGGACCGCCGTCCCGGAACGGTTCGACGCAGTTCGCGGTGACCCCTGACCTTGCCGGGTCAATGGATACCAAGGAAATCGCCAATGCAATGACTCATGCCGTGGGATTGTTGCTGAGCATTGTGGCTGCAGTGGTTTTAATGCATGTGGCCGCCGCTTGTGACTTCTGGCAGCGCTGCGCCGTTTTGATTTATGCGGTGACGATGGTGGCCGTGTACGCGGCATCAACGGCATCGCACGTCTTTCCGCAACCTCGGTTGCGACATTTTTTTCGCATGCTCGATCAGGGTTGGATTTACCTGTTCATCGCGGGCACGTTCACGCCGATTTCGGCCGCTTTTTTGCGGGGCGGATCGTGGTGGGTATTGCTGGGGGCGATTTGGATTGTCGCCCTCGCGGGTTTCATTAGCAAGGTGGCGCTCAATCACCGCATTAACAATGTGTCTACGATCATTCCTTTGCTGTTGGGGTGGATGCCGCTGTTGGGCGGACGGCCGATGTTGCACTTGGTGCCGACTGAAGTTCTTTGGTGGATGTTGGCCGGCGGCGTGTGCTATTCTGTGGGCACGCTGTTTCTGATGTACGACCATCGCCACCCGTATTTGCACGCTGTTTGGCATGTGTTCGTGATGGCCGGTACGGCTTGCCATTTTTGGGCCATTCTGCATTACGCGATGCCTGTGGTTTAATTTCAGGTTTTGCGTAAATTCGTGCTAAGCTGCTAGCGGATTGCGGCATCTACTTTGCTGTGCATTCGACGTTCAATTTTTGAACGTATTTTTTCGCCGCGACATTGCGTTTGAGTTCTTGATATTTCGAAATTCGATTTATCCATTCGTCATTCGAATTTCGGCATTTAGGTTACCCCCCTTTGCAAAGGGCGGCGGCTGAGTTAGGTTGCACCGAGATAAAAACTCGGGTCTTACATTGGGTGTGTGGTTTTTTTGGTATCGTGATTATGCGTCGCGCAAAAATAAGCATTATCGGCGCCGGAAACGTCGGCGCCACGACGGCCCATTGGTGTGCCGCCGCCGAATTGGGCGACATTGTGCTGTTGGATATTCCGCAGACCGAAGGTATGCCCGCCGGCAAAGCGCTCGATTTAATGCAGGCTTCGCCGATTGTCGGCTTCGACGCCAACGTTATCGGCACGACTAATTATGCGGACACCAAAAACAGCGACGTGGTGGTGATCACCGCTGGGATTGCCCGCAAGCCGGGCATGAGCCGCGACGATTTGCTTGCCACCAACGCGAAAATTGTCGGTTCTGTGGCGGCGGAAATTAAAAACAGCAGCCCGAATGCGATTGTCATCGTCGTCAGCAATCCGTTGGATGCGATGGTGCAACGGGCCTGGCAAGTCACCGGGTTTCCGCCGCAGCGGGTGCTGGGGCAAGCAGGCGTGCTGGATACCGCACGGTACCGCACTTTCCTGTCGATGGAATTGGGCGTGA
>DATJYL010000187.1 GCA_035499655.1 Pirellulales bacterium | reverse complement strand
TTTGAACCGCGATTGAATCCAATCGATCGCCCCGGCATGGCCGTTAAAACTGACGCCCATCGGCAGCGAAATTCGCAGAATACAGGCCGTGATCTCCCTCTCCCTTTGGGAGAGGGCCGGGGTGAGGGTGCTGCCTGCCGCTGCCAAAATCATCTCTTCCGCGGCCACCATCGTTTTACCGTACACGGTGACCGGATCGGTGGCGTCGGATTCGAGATGCCCGCCGCTGCCGGTGCCCGAAAAAACCAAATCGATTGATAAATGCACAAACCGCACTTGCCGCTGCACGCAAATATCGAGCAGGTTGCGCACGCCGTCGACATTGATCCGCCAGGCCATGGCCGGATCAAGTTCACAGCTTTTCAGCGCACAGTTGCCGGCACAATCGAGCACCGCCGCAAATTGGTAGCGATCGAACAATTGGGCGAGCGCCGCCTGATCTTCGGCGTTGCATTCTTCAATGCCCGGCCCGCTCAGCCGCCAGTTATCGCGCTGGCGGATGCCGATCACCTGCCCCGGATACCGCGCCTGTAAATACGGCAGCACGTTATACCCGGCGACTCCGGAAATGCCGGTCACCAACAACGGCAGCGGCGGCTCAGCGGCAAAAGTGGCGCGGCGAAGCATGCGGTGCAAAGTGAGCTGGCAGATGATGATTTCCGGCGGCGGCCTGGAGAGCAAATTCCAAACAAAAGTGATCGCACTGTTCGTTCAGGCCGCATTTTAAATACCGCGCATATTCGCAACAATCCCGCATTTCGCCGCATTTTCTCGGGAGTCTCTGCATGAGTCAAAGCAAGTAAGGCGCCCCTGGATTTGAATCCAGCCGTTAATGGCAATTGCAAGCCCATCAACGGGGCTTGCGCAGACCCAGCCGCTTCAATCGGGATGTCAGTGTTGTCGGTCTCATTCCCAGTAACTTGGCGGCTCCCCCCGGCCCGTATATTTTCCAATGAGTCCTTTCCATCGCTGTTCGAAGATTCTCTGTTTCGAGCGCTGCCAGCTCATGCGCGGTCATGATCGAGGTTCGATTTACATTCAGCCTGTGAATCAGCCGTCCGACAGGACGTTTTTCGAACCGAATCGAAGCGACTAAACAGTTATTGAAATTAACAGGATCATTCAACGAGCTAATAACCGCTCTCTCAATCACATTTTGCAGTTCACGCACATTCCCGGGCCAACTGTACTGCTGAAACTGCTGGACACTTTCTGATGATAGCCGCCTAACGGGTTGGTTCATTCGTTTGCAATACTGCTGTGCAAAATGATTGGCCAGCAATGGAATGTCCTCGGCTCGCTCGCGCAAGGGCAAAACTTCGACCGGAAAAACACTGAGCCTAAAGTATAAGTCTCGGCGAAACCGACCCGCAGCGACTTCCGCCTCGAGATCCTTGTTCGTTGCCGCGATGACTCGTACATCGACCCGACGGGTTTCATCATCGCCGACACGTTCAATCTGCCCCTCTTGCAACACACGCAATAGTTTTCCTTGCGATTCCAAAGGAATTTCGCCCACTTCATCTAGGAACAATGTTCCGCCATTTGCCAATTGAAAGCGACCAACACGATCCTTGAACGCTCCGGTGAATGATCCTTTCACGTGGCCAAAGAACTCACTTTCGAACAATTCGCGCGGAACCGCGGCGCAATTGACCTTTACCAGTGGTCGGTCGCTTCGTTGGCTGTGTCGATGAATAGCCCTGGCGACTAGCTCTTTGCCTGTTCCCGACTCACCAAGAATTAAAACACTGGCAGACGTGGGAGCGACTACGTGAATTTGCTCCATTACTTTTTGCAAAGCCGCACTTTCGCCGATGATTTCACCGAACGCATGGGCCGCATTAACCTCTTCACGCAAATAGCGATTTTCTGACTCCAGTTGCCCACGCAGACGTTCTACTTCCTCAAAAGCACGGGCATTGGCAATGGCAATGGCCGCATGATCGGCGAACGAACGCAGCCATTCAAAGTCATTGGGTCCAAGTCGATCTCGGCTGAATAGCGCCAACACGCCAAGTATCTCGCCACGAAACGCCAGCGGGTGGCCGGCGAAGCTGACAATTCCTTCCTCGGCAGTCCAGCGTTGATCGACAATCCATTGTTGATCGTCAGCGGTGTTTTCCAACAATACCGATTCACCGCTAGCGGCAATGTGACCTACCTTCCCAGAACCCAACTCGACGCGATGAAACTTGCCGTCGACCGCTGACCAATCTGGCGTGCGGGCGCTTAGCGGCGTGCCGGCACTTGAAACCAGATGCAGCGACCGATCTTGATGGTTCAAGTGCGAACAAACATCGCAGCGATGATTCATGCTCAACAGCCAGATGCGGGTGAGAGCGACATTGGGCTGGCCTGCCAATTCTCTCACGATGCCACTGAGGACCGCTTTCAGAGTGCGTTCCTGGGCGACCGCTGTTGCAATCGACTGCAAGGAAGCGGCGTTCATTGTGCCTCCATTCAGCAACGAAATTCCGTTGTTAATAACGAAAAGGTGTTATACAGCGAATTCTCGTTGTTCACAATGCACCAAAAAAACACGACAAAAACCGCAAAACCGTTCGTTCAAAGACATGGCGCCATATTTGCGTTAAGCGCGGCGAATCGCCAACTAAAGCTAATCCAGGGAGAGCCCGCTGTGTTGAAATTTAGTTGTGTAGTAGTCGCCATGCTGTGTGTAGTGTCATTCACTAACGATGCGTTCGCCCAAGGCAGCCCGATGCCGACGTCGGCACACCCGCCAGATCCGCCTGGTTCAACAAGCCCGTATTGGAGTCCACTCCCGTTTACTGACTTCAGCGCACTTGAAACGGTGGACAGAAACGGCAACTCGACGTACCCATCGAATCAGTTTCCCATCAAGCTCGTGGGGATTGTGTTGAATAACCCCGGCGATATGACCGACAGCATGGCGACGCCCGCCACGGCACAACCGCCCGCATTAAGTCCCTTTAATCCTAATCCTTACTGGCAGATTTTCGTTCAGACCGTGAACATTAACAACGATGGCGATTTTGGAGGCGCGGCGGTTTATGCTTCGCAGAATTATGCCAACATTCCCCCCTACTTTTTTGGTGACCCGAGTACGTACGATCCGGGCCTGAGTTATTCGACCAGCGGCTGGGTCGACGATGTGAATCGCATCAGCAATAACAACACGATTCAAGCGGGCGATTTGGTAATGATTGAAGCCCAAGGCGGGCTGGATTTCGGCGGCAAGTTCAACATCAACGAAGAGCACGAAATCAATCCCAACACTCAATTCAACATGGTTGTTTTGTCGCATATCGCCTTACCAGACCCCACGCCATTGCACTTGGCGGATATTTGGGACAATTCCACGAACACCGTTTTGTTTGACCCCACGCGGGCCACGGGCGGCGAACATTATCAATCCACGCTGGTGCGGTTGGAAGATGTGCAATTAGTTCCCGGCCAGGCTGCCAACTGGCAATCGAACGGATTTGTTACGGTGGAGGATAACGCGGGACGGCCATTTACGGTGCAACTGGGGACCAATTCCGCATTCACGCCAGCCAATGCACCTACGGGTCTGTTCAATGTAACGGGCATTTTCGATCAGGAGGGCTCGCCTCCCTTCGGCTCGACAACCGGCAGCTACGAAGTCTGGGTAATGGACCCCACGACGGTGAGTGAAGTTCGCGTGCTCGGCGATTTTAGTTTCGACGGCCAACTCGACAGCGCGGATGTGTTGGCGATGGAAAATGCCCTGGCTGATCTGCCGGCATACGAATTTAATCACGATTTAACCCCTGCGGACACGTTGGCCATCGGCGATATCAATCACGATGGCGTAGTCAACAATGCGGATTTGCAGGCGCTGTTAAATCTGCTCAAGCCATCCGGCGTGCAAGCGTCGGCGACCGTGCCGGAGCCGCCCGCACTTGCACTTTTGGGATTGGCAGCGGCGCTGGCGAGTGTCGCTCGACTTAAAATATCCGATGCTGAATCAAAGCCAGATTAAGAGTTGCGTGCCCGCATGGCTGCAAAGCACACACAACCGCCGCCAGGTTTTACGCTTGTCGAATTGCTGGTGGTGCTGGCCATCATCGGCGTGCTGATCGCGCTATTGTTGCCGGCGGTTCAATCTGCCCGCGAAGCCGGCCGCCGCTTGGAATGCGCCAATCATTTGAAGCAAATTGGCATCGCCGCGCATAGCTATTCTAATGCCAACGGCGTGTTGCCGCCGGGCAATGTCACCAAAACCGCCGGCGTGTGCTATGGCGATGCACTGCCGGGCACCGCCGGCTTTCCGTCGCAAGATGGTCCGAATTGGCTGATTTGGCTGCTGCCATATTTAGAGGAACAAGCGTCGTATTCGCAGTACGACTTTGATGTGTTCAACGAATCGTATCAAAACATTCCCATGCGGCAGACATTCGTAGGCCTGTATGTTTGCCCGTCCGATTTGGACACCCACCAACTGGGCGTTCCGGCCACGGGTCCCGCTTGTGGAGCGGCACTCAATCTGCAATACATGCCCGGGTCGTATCGCGCCGTAACGGGCCGCAGCGACGGCTTTCAATTTCTGGATACCGGCGATATTCAGCAGTACCCGGTCAATTGGCGTGGGCCCATTCACACCATTGGCATTTTTGGATTCAAAGCCGAAAGCTTCAAAACCATTACAGACGGCATCTCGAACACGCTGATGGCCGGCGAAAGCACGACCCGCACCGATTTTTCGTTTCGCACGTTTTGGGCGTATTCCTATGCCCATTTCGCACTCTCTTCTGCCACTCCACAAAGCCGAACATGGATGGGAGACTACGACGGCTGTGTTGCCCAAGGCGGCCAAGGATCATCCCTGCCGTGCCGCCGCGGCTGGGGCAGTAATCACGGCAATGGGATGAATTTCGTGATGTGTGATGGTTCAACACATTTTTTCGCGGATACAATCGACTCTGAAATTTTTGCAGAATTGGCTACAATAGAAGGCGGTGAACCCGCACAACTACCAAGGTAACACGATGAAACGCACCGCCAACTGTTTGTTATTTGCGTTAGTAGCTTGTTTGTTTCCGTCCGTCGCACATGCTCATACTGGCATCGGCGAAACAAGCGGCTTTATGAACGGGGTGATTCACCCGGTAACGGGACTGGATCATATTTGTGCGATGGTTGCCGTTGGCTTGTGGGCTGCCCAGCGGGGTGGTAAAGCAATTTGGCTAGTGCCGCTCACGTTTGTTTCTGTCATGGCACTTGGCGGCTGGCTGGGCATGATGGGGCACGCTCTTCCGTTTGTGGAGCAAGGCATCGTGGCTTCTGTTTTAATTCTTGGCGTGCTGATTGCAGCCGCGATACGCTTGCCTTTATTGGTCAGCGTGTTGATTGTCGGTCTGTTCGCACTATTTCACGGCCACGCTCACGGTGCGGAAATGCCGGACACCGCCTCCGGTCTGCTTTACGGCCTGGGATTTATCTTTTCCACGCTGCTATTGCACTTGTGCGGCATCGCCCTGGGATTATCCGCACAGCGTTTTGGAACGCCTCAGTTGATTCGCTATGCCGGCGTGGCGATCATCGGCTGTGGGCTATTTCTCTGCGTTGCTGGATGACGTTGTTTCTGCAAAGGTGAAGATCTCGTCATCCGGTAGGCCAGCCACACGCTGTCCTTCCGATTCGAGTTTGTCTGTCGGCACGTCCAGAATGGACTGGACAAACTTCGGCTGAAGTTTGAAGGTTAATCTGCGTCCTGTTTTCCGATCTTCAACGACGGTTCTCAAATCATCGACCGCGGCGCTCTCGATCCGCAAATTTAACTTGCCTAGGCTGGCTCCGGTCGCTGCTTGAACACCATCGGCGATACATGAGTATTGAACTTCTGCCGGCGAATAATGAACCACCGCCAGCGAGAAACTTTGCCGGGGCAGATTCAATTCCTTCAAGGCACGCTCGCCTATCCGGAACCCGGCAACTGCCCAAGGGCCTGCTGCTCCGTGAAATTCTCGGACCAACGCGATGCAGTCGTGTTGATCGTTCGGATTAGATTTCATACATCCGCTGAGGCTGGCCATTTCCAAAGCGATGATGAATCCAAATCGAAACATAATTAAAATCGTCTTGCGGTGCGGCCGATTCGTTTTGAGCCTTAAAACGCCCGTCACGAATTTTAACCTAGATGGACGCCTCTCGCTCTGGAGAAGCAATAGCGTGCTTGCCCAATTTGGCGTCTGGCTGCTGAATCCGTTCAGCTTTTCTTGATTCGCGTTCGCAGTAACTGTTTTTGAACATATATTATAGTCGGAAATCGCCGCATTTCTCGCGATTCCTTGACGCTCCTCCACCCCGCTGATACACTCGCGGATTCGATGATGCAATGCTTTTACGCACGTTGCGTTGCCTATAAAAATCGGCAACCTTCCGCCTGACGGTGCATCTTCGGTGCAGCGCCGTTCGTGCTAAAATCGAAGTATATTCACCGCTAGAAATCTGCCCGCCAAAAAACTGACCAAAGGATAAATCAACCATGGCGACCGTTACCAAGCGCCGCAAAAAGTCTGCTTCCAAATCTTCCGCTAAGGCGTCCAAAAACGGCGCGCCGCATTCCAAAAGCGGAAAGAAATCGTCCGGCGGCAAAGTCGGCAAAATGATTTATCACTTCAGCAAGTCGCGCACCGACGGCGATGGCAGCATGAAGCCGCTGCTGGGCGGCAAAGGCGCCAATCTGGCCGCCATGACCAGCATCGGGCTGCCCGTTCCGCCGGGCTTCACCATCACGACCGAAGTCTGCATGTACTACTACAAAAACGGCAAGAAGTATCCCCCGGCGCTATTGAACGACGTCAAAACCGCCGTCGCCTGGCTGGAAAAAGAAACCGGTAAAAAATTCGGCGATACCAAAAATCCGCTGCTCGTTTCCGTCCGCTCCGGCGCGCGAGATTCCATGCCCGGCATGATGGATACCATCCTCAACCTGGGCCTCAACGACAAAACGGTCGAAGCGCTCAAAGCCGCCACTGGCAACGGCCGCTTTGCCTGGGATTCCTATCGCCGTTTCGTCCAAATGTACGGCGACGTGGTGATGGGCGTGCAAAAACGCCACGAGCATGAGCACGAACCGTTTGACGAAGTCATGGATCACATGAAGCGCGAGCGCGGTGTACAGGAAGATACCCAGCTCAACGAGGCCGACCTACAGGAATTGGTCCAAAAATTCAAAGCCCTCATCCGTGAGCGCACCGGTCAGGGATTTCCCGCCACGCCGTTCGAGCAACTGCAAGGCGCCATCGGCGCGGTGTTCGGCTCCTGGATGAACGAACGCGCCATCCTGTATCGCCAAAAGTACAAAATTCCGGACGAATGGGGCACCGCCGTCAACGTGCAAAGTATGGTCTTCGGCAACATGGGGGACGATTGCGCCACCGGCGTCGCCTTCACCCGCGACCCCGCCACGGGCGAAAACGTTTTTTACGGCGAATACCTGGTCAACGCCCAGGGCGAAGACGTCGTAGCCGGCGTCCGCACTCCCAAGCCCGTGGCCGAAATGTCGCACGACCCGATCATCGGCCCAGCGTTCAAAGAGCTGGAAAAAGTCCGCAAGACTTTGGAAAAGAATTTCGGCGACGTGCAAGATTTTGAATTCACGATCGAAAAGAAAAAGCTCTACATGCTGCAAACCCGTAACGGCAAGCGCACCGCGCTGGCCTACGTCAAAATCGCGCACGACATGGTCCACGAACGCTTGATGACCCCCGAGCACGCCATCCGCAGCGGCGACCCGGAAGCGTTGAATCAGCTGCTGCAGCCCATCTTCGATCGGCACGATTACGAACACGCCAAAAATTCCGGCCGCTTGCTGGCCACCGGTTTGGCCGCCGGTCCTGGCGCCGCTTCCGGCAAAGTGGTATTCAGCGCGACCAAGGCCGAACAATGGGCCAATCAAGGCGAAAAAGTCGTGCTGGCCCGCATCGAAACCAGCCCGGAAGATCTCCGCGGCATGATCGCCAGCGAAGGCATTCTCACCTGTCGCGGCGGCGTTTCCAGCCATGCCGCGCTGGTCGCCCGCCAAATGGGCAAAGTTTGCGTGGCCGGCGCCGGCGACATCCACATCGATTACCACGCCGGCACGCTCACCTGCAAAGGCCACACCCTGCGCGAGGGCGATGCCATCAGCATCAACGGTTCCACCGGCGAGGTATTCTGCGGCTCCATCAAAACCGCCGACAGCGAGCTCAAGCAAGTCCTCATCAGCCGCTCGCTCGACCCCAGCGAAAGCAAAGCCTACCAGTATTACAACTTCATCATGAAGCTGGCCGACAAGTACCGCAAACTCGGCCTGCGCACCAACGCCGATCAGCCCGATCAGGTCGAAAACGCCATCGCCTTTGGGGCCGACGGCATCGGACTGTGCCGCACCGAGCACATGTTCTTTGAAGGCGATCGCATCATCGCCGTCCGCCAGATGATCCTGTCGGAAACCCTGGAAGATCGCAAACGCGCGCTCGACAAACTATTGCCGCTGCAGCAAGGCGATTTCGAAGGCATTTTCCGCGCCTTGGCCGGCCGCCCGGCGTGCATCCGCCTGCTCGATCCCCCCCTGCACGAATTCCTCCCCCAACATGACAACCCCCGTGGCCAGCACGAAGTTGCCGAGCAACTGGGCATTTCGGTCGAAACCGTAAACAAGCGTGTTCACGAGCTGCACGAGTTCAATCCCATGCTCGGCTTCCGCGGCTGCCGCCTGGGCATCAAGTATCCGGAAATTACCGAAATGCAGGCCCGTGCTATTTTCCAAGCCGCCGCGGCTGTGGTGGGCGAGGGGGGCAAAGTGCAGCCGGAAGTCATGGTGCCACTGGTTGGCTTCAAGCGCGAGCTGGATTTGCAAGTGGAAATCATCCACCGCGTCGCCAAAGAAGTGATGAAAGAGACGGGCAAAAAATTCAAATACACGGTCGGCACCATGATCGAAATTCCCCGCGGCGCCCTCACCGCCGACGAAATCGCGAACACCGCCGAATTCTTCAGCTTCGGCACCAACGACCTCACGCAAACCTGCCTGGGCATGAGCCGTGACGATTCCGGCTCGTTCCTGCCGGCCTATCAACAGGCTGAAATCATCAAGACCAATCCGTTCGCCTCGATCGACGTGACGGGCGTCGGGAAACTGATGCAAATCGGCGTGGAAAAAGGCCGCACCACCAAGCCCGATTTGAAAATCGGCATTTGCGGCGAACACGGCGGCGACCCCAGCTCGATCCACTTCTGCCACAAAATCGGCATGAACTATGTCAGTTGCTCGCCGTTCCGGGTCCCCATCGCCCGCCTCGCCGCCGCCCAAGCCGCCCTGGCGAAATAGGGATAGCCCCTCGCAGTTATGGTGTTTAACCGCGACGCGCTAGCGGAGCGGTGGGCCACATAGGCACTTTATCGGGAGCGGGCTGGCGATTGCGGCTGCCAGTTGAATTGCCCGCCCGGCATTGGATTCATGTCGATGGGTTGAATCCCTTTGAACTGATACATCGGCGATTGTTTGTATTTCTCTTCCCACTCTTGCTGATTTTTTGCCGCACTATCGCGCAGCGCCTTTTCAAAGGTCTGGTCCGATTTTGCTCCACCAAGCCACAACCACCAGTCCATCACATTGGCCGATTTCGGCAACCCGATTCCCTTCAGCCACGGTACGGCCAATAATACCAAGCATAAAATCGCCGCCCCGCCAATACCTAACGAAATCCAACGGATGGCTCGATTGATGGAAGCCCCTGCTGAATGCGGGTATTCGCCCGGCTGGGCTATGGCGGGGATGATCGATGAATTCTGATTTTCATCCAGGGCTTCAATGTATTTAGCCGTTTTCAGTTCGATTTCAGACATAGCAAGCCTCGGTTCAGTGAAAGATTTTCTCCCTCGATAAACTTTACCTCACCAATTTCCACCATTTCCGTCCGTTCGTGGCATAGCCTTGCTTGCTCTTCCCCCACCGCGCCCCACTTGCGGCCGGATGGCTGGGGTCGAACGAAGTGAGCCCCCTGCAGCGCGCAAAATTCAAGTCGTTGTGGCGGTTCAACATCGGTCAATTGCACGTTGAATTGCGCAAGACAAATGTCCCGCGGCAAATGGAACCGAGAGTCTCTGCTCTTGCCCGTTTGACTCCAATCCGCCAACTTTACGCACAGTTCAATAAATGCCGTGCCCTATAATTGATTGTCACTCTTGCCACACCACCCGCTTCCACAGGCTTTGCCATGCCCAACACCCTGCGTCCCTCTGCGACCTCTGGCGTAGATGATCCTGCCGCCGAGGGGCAGGCCTCGTTCGCCGAAACCGCCATGAAGCTCGGCGGCAAAAGCGAGGAGGAAGCGCGCCGCATGGGCGCAGTCGACAAGGCCGACGATCAGGTGGAAGGGCTGTTTGCCGCGCGCTTCCAAACCGTCAACAGCCCCATTCACCGCGCGGTTTGGGAGCGAGAGCTGCCCGTCGAGTTGTTCACCAGCCAGGCGCCGGTCACGCCGCCGGAAGTCGACCGGGTAATGCAGCAATCGTTGGAAGTGGTCCGCCGCCATCTAGCAGCCGGCACGCTGCTGGACGAGAAGCAAAAAATCACTAATCAAGTCTTTGCCGATCTAGCGGCCGCCGGATATTGGGGCCTGTTGGTCGACAAACAGTATGGCGGCAGCGGGGCGCCGTTCGCCTCCTTCGCCACGTTTCTCACGCGGATGGCAATGCTCGATCCCACCGTGGCCGGCCTAGCCTCGGTGCATGGCTGCATCGGCGCGGTCGATCCGGTCCGCACCTTCGGCACGCCGGAGCAAAAGCGGCGATTCTTGCCCGGCCTTGCCAGTGGCCAGCGGCTTTCTGCATTCGCCTTGACCGAGCCTGGCGCCGGTTCCGATCTCACCGCTTTGCGCACCCGGGCCCAACGTGTCGGTAACGAATTTGTTGTCAACGGCGAAAAGCTGTTCATCACCAACGTCGTGCCAGGCCGCACCATCGGGCTGGTTTGTCTGATCGAAGATCGCCCGGCAGTGCTAGTCGTCGAATTGCCGGGGCAGGAAAACGAGCATTTTCAACTTCGCAAATATGGCCTGTATGCCCTCAAGCACACATATAACCAGGGAATCTTGTTTAAAGACTTTCGTGTGCCGGCGGAGAACTTGCTGACTCCGACGCGCGGCGATGGCTTGACGATTGCCTACCACGGCCTGAACCTGGGGCGCGTGTCGCTGTGCGCCAACGCCGCCGGAACCATGCGGCTGATGATGGCCAGCATGATTCCTTGGGCCCACTTCCGCAAAACCTATGGCGCGGAAATCGCCAGCCGCGAATTGGTGCAGCGCCGCCTGGGCCGGCTGGCCGCCCTGATTGTCGGTTGCGATGCCTTGGTGCAATGGTGCGCCGGACTGCTGGACCAGGGTTATCGCGGCGAAATGGAATGCATCATTGCCAAAATCTTCGGAAGCGAAGCCCAGAAGGAAGCCGCCGTCGAGCTGTTCATGAAAACCCACGGTGGCCGCTCTTTCCTGCACGGCCACATGTTCGGCGACAACGTTCACGAATTCCTCGCCCCCTGCATTTACGAAGGCGAGGGGGAAATGCTGGGCATGGCCTTCTTCAAATCACTGGTCAAGCAGCACGGCACGAAGTTTTACGAGCCCATTGGCAAAGCGCTGGCCGCGGCCGGCATCAAAAAGCCCAATCCGCTCAATCCCGCCCACGCCTGGGCGCTGCGCAAAGCCGTTCCCCCCTATTTGAAATGGCTGCTGAGCGAAAAGTTAAGCCGCAAGCGGATGTCCCCGTTGCCCCCGGGGATGCCCGCCACGTTGCAAATTCACGCCGAGTTTGCCGCCAACCGTCTGGATCACTCGCCCTTGGCGATCGACGCTGTCATGCGCAAACATCAACTGGCCCTGGCCGACCGGCAATGCCGCATGGCCTACTTATCGCAGCAAATTCAGGATGCCGTCACCATCCTGTGTACCAGCCTTTACGCCGCTCGAACCGACGACGAAGTAGTTCGCACCGCCGCCGACGTTTTGTGCCAAGATTTGACGCGCAAGTTAACCGGCCGTGCGCCCACAGACCGCTATTTCCGCACCGTCACCAAACTGGGCCAGTCGATTGCCGAAGGAGGATTCCAGTCGATCACCGGGGTGCATCCTGACGAGATTCTGATGCCGTACTAGGCAAGATTATCGGGCCGGCGGTTTTCCACGGCTGGCCTGGCTGTTATCCGTCGTGTTGCCGGCGGGCAATTGTGTGGTTGCCGGCGGCGGAATCGCATTTTGCTCTAGCACGTGTTTGGCGCCCAATGGATTGGGGCGGGCGAAATCGTCAAACAAATTTTCCAGCGGCGCCCACGGGTTATTGATCGACGGATTTTCCAACTGAATGACCGTCCGCGCCGGGTTTTGAGTGTTCGCGCCCGGATTGAATATTTGAATGGCCGTCGGCTGCAAATCGGCTTTGCTCAAAATCAGGGTGACATGCGAAAAGTTGGCGGCGTCTTTTTGCAGCTTCGGATAAGCCTCCAGCCAAACGTCGGTTTTTGCAGCGGCTGCCGGGGTAATCATTCGCAGATAGTAACGGGTTTTCAAAGTTTCAGCCCTGGCCCCGAACACAAAGGGCAGCGGTCCTTCGGTAATGGCTTTGCCTTGCATTTCCGGCGGCAAAGGCTTTTCCACCACCAGCGTTTGATTGTCGCGCACCGTGACTTCAAACATCGACTTGCCGTTGCACGTCCACCACTCTGTCGGTTTAACTTTTTGTTCCACAAATTGCCCAGTCTTGGGGTCGGGCACGTAATTCGTCTGTTCTTCCACTTTGAACATGCCTTTGTCGGGCGCGGCGTACTTTAATTCTCCTTTGCTCAAGGCCACCGGCTGATTGGGGTTTCCGCCAACTATGGCCGGATCGTATTCCCAGCGCGTGAAAGTGCATTTGAACGTTCTGATATTGGTGTTTGCGTTCTCCCAGTCCGTGAGCAGTTTATTTAAATTCGCTTCGTCTCCTGGGGAAAGCAAGAATCCGGAAGGCGGAGCCAGTGGCATTGCTTGAGGCTGCTGCGGAGCGGAATTCGTGGAGTGGGGGGAAGTAGTGGCTTGCGGCGGAGTGGTTTGCGCCGTTAGCGGCAGCCCGATCGTAAGCCAGCAAATGGCGGAGGTGAACGCGGTTGTAAAACCGGCGCGGCTCGTCATAACGCGATCCTTTCGGAGGACAGAAAGCAGAAAACGCCCGATGGAAGGTCGGGAATTCTATCGGTTGGCCGCGCACCGCCCTAGAGCGATTCCGACTGGGGGACGGCGTAAATAGCGTGCCTTGCTTGAAGCCCGATTATGCTAGCACGGTCTGTTAGCGCTGCTCGGGCTCTTCCAAATAGGTGTAGCCGTGGAGCCCCTCTTCATAGAATTTGAGGAAGCGACCGGCTTCCTCGTAGCCAATGCGGTTTTCACGCACGGCGGCTTCTGTGGCGTCGCGGAGGCTACGAACCAAGGCGTCAGGCTCGAACTCCACGTAGTCGAGCACTTCGCGCACCGTGTCGCCTTTGATGACGGCTTGCAGAATCACCTCGCCTGAATCATCCATCGACACGTGCACGGCGTTCGTGTCGCCGAACAGATTGTGCAGGTCGCCCAGGATTTCCTGGTAAGCGCCGATAAGAAACGCACCCAAGTAATACGGCTTGCCTTCGTATTGGTGGAGCGGCAAAGTGCGTTTGACGTCTCGGCGGTCGATGAATTGATCGAGCTTGCCGTCGCTGTCGCAGGTGATGTCGCCCAGCACCGAAAACCGCGTGGGGCGCTCCCCAAGGCGGTGGATGGGCATCACGGGGAACAACTGCTTGATGGCCCAGGCATCGGGAATCGATTGGAACAGCGAGAAGTTGCAAAAGTACGTGTCGGACAGGAGCGAATCCAACCCTTGCAGTTCCTCGGGGACAAATTCCATTTGCTGGGCCAGCTTTTGAATTTTGTGGCAGATGGCCCAATACAGATTTTCCACCAGGCTGCGTTGATCCAGCGGCAAGTAACCTTGGGAAAACAAGGTCATGGCGTTATCGAGCGATTGCTGGGCGTCGTGATAGCTTTCCAAAATGTTGCGGACGCCGAGGTTTTGGTACGTTTCCATCAAATCGGAAAGGGGCTGCTCCACTTCCGGGGGCAACTGCGGCGGAATGCCGTTTTGCCCCTGCTCGGAAACTCCCAGGACGCCAAACACCAGCACACTGTGATAGGCCACCACGGCGCGGCCGCTTTCGGAAACAATGGTGGGATGCTTTACGCCGGCGTCGTCGCAGGCCCGTTGAATGTGGTACACGACGTCGTTGGCATATTCTTGAAGGCTGTAATTGACGCTCGATTCGAAGTTGGTTTGCGAGCCGTCGTAATCGACACCCAGCCCGCCGCCGACGTCAATGTATTCCAAGCCGGCGCCGCGGCTGACCAGTTCGGTATATACGTGAGCCGCTTCGTTCAGCGCGGCTTTAATGTGCCGAATGTTGGTGATTTGGCTCCCTTGATGAAAGTGGAGCAGCTTGAAGCAATCTTGCATGCCGCGGCTTTTGAGTTCCTCCAGCCCCTTCAGGATTTCGGTCACCGTCAGCCCGAACTTGGAGCGATAACCGCCGGACGATTGCCACCGGCCGGCGCCGCGCGCGGCCAGCTTCACCCGCATGCCAATTTTGGGGCGCACGCCGATTTTCTCGGCGTATTCCAGAATCAGGCCAAGTTCGGTGTATTTTTCGACGACAGGAATAATGTTGCGGCCAATTTTGTGGGCCAGCATGGCGGTTTCGATGAACTCTGCATCTTTAAAGCCGTTGCAAATGATCGGCGTATCGTTGCTGGCCATGGCGACCACGGCCAATAGTTCCGGCTTGCTGCCGGCTTCCAGGCCGAACTTAAAGGGCCGGCCGAATTCCAACACTTCTTCCACGACTTGACGCTGCTGGTTTACCTTGATGGGATACACGCAGCAATAGTTGCCTTGGTATTTTTGCTCAGAGATTGCCGATTGGAACACGCCGTGGATTTCCGCCAGGCGATGGTTCAAAATTTGGGCGAACCGAATCAGAATGGGCAAATCGATGCCGCGTAATTGCAAGCGATCGACCAGTTGCTTCAGATCGATTGAGCGCTGCGGGTCTTTGGTGGGATGCACGCAAACATGGCCTTCGCCATTGATCGAAAAGTAACCGTTTCCCCAGCGTGCCACTTCGTACAGTTCGGCGGCATCCAACACCGACCAACGTTCCAAATCCAAATCGATTTTCAACTCAGGGGTCCTCGTAACGGAGTGAGAAGTCAGGATTACGGGATCAAGAATCGGGCAATTGGCGGCGGCGTTTGACCCGCATCGCAAAATGAAGTTTGAGAGAGAACCTGTGTCGGGCTGGTAACGCGACGAAAGCAAGCCATTTGCGAAAGAACCTGGAGCCAAACATCGTATCATACATACTTCTCAGAAATTGTGTACACGGTTTTGGGCCATTTGGGAAAAATTATTGTTATTTTTTGACGAGGCGGTTCGGTGGCACTGAAGTTTAAAAATGATGGTCCTGGGAGGGAGGGCG
>DATJYL010000186.1 GCA_035499655.1 Pirellulales bacterium | reverse complement strand
CGCCGCTACATGAAACACGAAAAGGAGAACAACATGTCCACTTATCTAGTGCTCGTAAATTTTACAGAGCAAGGCATTCGCAATGTGAAAGACACGGTCAAGCGGACCGAGGCGTACCGTGCGATGGCGAAAAAATGCGGCTGCACCGTGAAAGATTCGTACTGGCTGATGGGCCAATACGACATGGCCGCCATCGTCGAAGCGCCTAACGACGAAACGATGACCTCGCTGGCGCTTAGCGCTGCGTCATTAGGAAACGTTCAAGGCCAAACCTTGCGCGCCTTCACCGCCGACGAAATCGGCCCGATCCTCAACAAGATGGTTTCCTAAACGGCGTCATTCTCCCCCGCGTGCACCACGCCAATCCCGCACAGCCCAGCGCTGCAAGAACAAAGGCCGAAGGCTCAGGCACCGCCGCCAAAAACACGTCGCTCTGCAAATTCGTCAGGCCCGTGTTGTCTTCAATAATTTCCGACAGCGTTACGTTGGAAACAAAATCCATTTCGTCGCTCGTTAGTCCGGCCACATTCAGGCCGTTGTCGAACCAAAACCGATCTCCGTCGCGTACCCGTGTGAATTGATCGATCAACGAGGCGGCAATCAGCGGCCCCACGTCCATCCCCGGCAAATGATCTTCCGCCAAGGCGCCGACCCACGGATCAACCAGGTTGATGTTGTCCTGGCCCCCCGTCGTGCCGTAAGCCGCCCGTAGCGCCGCCTGGGTTTGCGGATTGGAAGTGATCTGATTGAAACTGGCATACGCCGGCAAGCCAAAGGCCACGCGCAGCGTGTTGTAATCCGGCAGGCCGTTGTCGCGGCCTCGTTGGATGTTCAGCGAAGCCAAATCTTCGCCAATGCCGGGAATCGGCTCGCCGAATAAGAAGTTCCGCACCCCGTCGACAATGTGCGCGTCGATTTCCTGCTGCGTGTCAACCGCAAGCCCCTTTAATATGTAATCCAATTGATTGGGGCTCGACATATTCTGGTGCTGAAAAAACGCATCCTGCAGCGACAGCGGTCCCCCCGGCGCGGGCGTGCCGTCGTTCTGAATCCGTAGTAGCTGCGGCGAAAGCATGCTATGGCCAAAACGGAAAAATGCCGTCGCCCATTCGTCAGAAATCGACGGATTCACGTTCGCATGATACGTGCTCGTCACGCTGGGCGCGGCCGAGCCCAACAGCGCCGGCAAAAACTCGCGGAACGTGATCGATTGGATTTCCGCACCGACAATTTTGCGGGCTTCCTGGTAGATTTGCTCGTCGGACCAACCCGGGTTGGCGGCGGCGATCAGTCCGGCCTGGCGATTGTGCTCCCGCACAAACAGCGTCTGAATGGCGGTTAGCCCCACTTGCTCGTTCACCCGCACGTCGCCGGCGACATAGTAATCCTGATAGTCGGGATCGCCGTTGTCGGCATTGTCGATATCCATCGTGTTCAGCGGCAGCAAATTGCCCGCGCTGGTTTTCAGTTGGCCGCCGACCCCGGTACGCAGCGCCATCGCCCGCGTCGCATCGGAACCGTAAACCATCGAAGCGTCCAGAAACGACGTGATCGAATTCACCTGCTGCCGCGGATTTCCCGGCCCCGTGCCGGTGGCCGGATCATACTGCGAACGCTGAAACTGCATTACCTGTGTGCCGGTATTGCCCGGATCGAAGGTCGGATCTCCCTGCGGAATCGGAATATCGAATTCTTCCACTGGCGTGGTGTTTAGGTTCGTCAAGTCCATGTCGTGGTCGATGAACTGCCCCCACTGGAACACCATGTCGCTCAGCCCCATGTTGTTGGGGATGGAGCCAGTTTGAGCGACGACCGTGTTGCTGATGAACCGCGGATTAGGCCGATCGGCCCCGGACGGCGTGGAATAACCGTCGCCATAAGCGGCCGGCGCGTTCCGAATAAAATCGGTCCCCGCCGCACCCCACGTGGGATTGGCAATGTTATTCCCCGTGCCGTCGTAGGAACGGTCTTCCGCCAACAGGGCAAACGGCGAGAAAGCCAACAACGCTCCAACCGTGAACCCAAGTAGCGCTGCATGGGTTGTGGGCAAATCAAGTGAAATACGAAAATTGGACATCGAGAACTGCTCCTGTCTGTTGTCGCACGTTAGCCATCTATTGAAATTGCAGAGTGCTTGGATGTCAAACGATATTTTTAACTTCACAGGTTGAAAGCAACATCGATTGCACTTTTCTGCCCGTTTTTCTGCGAGCCGCCACGTAACAGATCGCGGAGCGGCGGCAAATTTGCACCCATTGCAGATTGGCCATCTTGCACTCAATAAACACAGCCGCTGCTGGAAATCGGCTTCCAACAGCGGCTGCAAAAAGATATCGATCTACGCGCCTAAAATGATTCGTCGTTCTGTGGTCCTCGGCTCACGGCCTTTTCAGGAATCAATCCAGACAACCGAACCGTTCGGGGAACGTTCTCGAATTAGTGACTTTTGTGGCAACTGCTCGACCCGCATGACACATGGCAGCTCGAGGGATGGCAGCAGCTCGAACCGCAATAATTCGAGCAGCAATAGTTCGACGAGCAGTAGTTGGGGTAGCAGCACGTCGGCGTGCAATAGCTGGTGCAAGGGCACGTCGGCTGAACGCACACTTGCGGCTGGCACACTGGTGCGTCGCACACGATTGGCTGGCAGGTCGGATAGTTGCAGCACGTCGGGGTGCAATAATCGTTGCAGCAGTAGTCGTTGTAGCAATAATTGTTGCAGCAATAGTTGCCGCAGCAATGATTGCAATAGTCGTGGCAGCAGCTGCTATGACAACAACTGTTATGGCAACAACCACTGGAACATGACGAGCCGCCACTCCCGTGGGCAAAAGCCGCAGGAGCCAATGCAACCGTCACGGCCAACACAAACAAAGCGGACACAGCGAATTTGACAAAGCGTTTCATGACACAATCTCCATACTGAATTTGGTCGAAGTCTCTAGCGGTCAGGCACACGCTGACCGTCCATCGTATGGAGCGCAGTCCGGACAAAAGTGTTACAGGCCGCCGGAAAAATCGGCTAAAACAAGCGTTTCTCGAGAAACTCACCCGTGGTGCCACGTTAGCGGGCAAAAGCTGAAAACTCGACATGATCACAATAGGCAAGAAAAATAGGCAAGAAAAAATGGCCTAAAATCCTCGCCAAATGCTTGCGATCGTTGTAGAACTACCTCAAAATAGGGTTGCCTTCCGGTTAGCTATCGGGGTCGGGGAATGCTGAGATCAGCCAAGCCAACGAGGGGTCGCATTGCTAATGAGATGAAGCGGAATAATTGAAGAGAAGAGATGAATCTGTTGCTTCCTCGCGGAACGAGAAGCGCCCTCCAACTAGGTAAACAGGAATCCACAGTTGGCAGGGCCACAGTCGTAAAATGCCTGCTCGCAGGCTCGCTTTGGGCTGCGCTGTTGACGCAAACTGTTTTTGCCACCACCTTTCAACCTCCTTCCCAGCAAGCGTCCGCCAGCGCCACCATCCAAACAACTGGCCCGCGTGGTGGCTCGGGTGGTGCAAATTCTTTTAACTTGCTCGGCTCCAGCAACACCTCCGGCGGGGCGGGTCTGCCTAGCTTTGGCGTGACTGATTTTAATTTCAGTGCTTTGCAGCCCACCCTGGGCGGCACGGTCACCAACGTCAGCAACATTTCACTGCAACTGACGCAGTTTAACAACAGTTTCAGTTCACAGTCGCCGACGTCAATTAGCGTTTACTTCACGGCCAACAATGCAGCCACATCGGGACTAAAAGATGCCAACAGTCAATCCGGCGGCCCCTACGATGGAAGCGCCAGCGTCGATTCGACTTTGAATCCACTCTCCTTCGTTGGCTCCTATAACTTCTCAGCAATCAGTAGCGGCACGCTCGATACCATTTCGCTGAGCTCGTTCTCGGGCAATGCGCTTTCGTCGTTCGTAAGCGATTTAAACAGTGGCTCGACCATGCGCTTGCTCTTAACGGCCGATAACAGCGCCGCAGTTGCCACTTACGCGGCCAGCGGCAATTCCAACAGCTATGCCGGTCCCACGCTGACATTTACCGTCACCACCGTGCCGGAACCGGCGGCATTTGTGCTGGCTGGACTAAGCCTGCTGGGCTTGGTGGCGACGAAGAAGCTTCATCATAAGTCACTGCGCTGTTGCTTCCGTCTTTGAACAAGTACACTCTGGCGGCGCGGCATCCTGCGAAGGGGGTTGCGAAAGTAACTCCCTCCGCGCCGTGTGGAATGTCGCGGTTCAAAAATCGACGCCGTTGGTCGCTTCGCCGCCGGCGCGCGTGCCCAAGGCATGCCATACCTGGGGTGCAATGCTGTCGTTAATGGAATGCGTGGAGCCGTCCATGAACAGCACATTGACAATGCCCGTATGATAACTCCGCGCCGAGACTGCTGCGAACGTATAGCCGGTGGCCGTGTTCGATTCGGTATTAGAAATGTAATCGACGTCGAAGGTGCCGGTGACTTGCGGCACCAAATTGCCTCCTTGACTCACCGGCGTGCCGGTGCCGATGTCTTGATTCACAATCGAAATCAGCATTCCCGGATTGGGTGTGAACGTGGTCGTAAAGCCGGTCTCGGCCACCGTCACATTGTTGAAGTCCAAATGCACGTTGGCGTTGAAATTGCTGCCGCTAAAACTCGTGATCTGCGGGGCCGGTTGCGCGCCGATGGAAGTCAGCAGGGCAGCGGTGCTGGCGAGCAGCGTGGTGTTCGTGGGATCGGACATGTTGGGGATTTTCAAATTGCGAATGTAACCGGGGCCGTTTTTGAATCCGTTGGCCTCGGTTTGAGCTTTCACTTCGGCGGCGGCCAGCGTTTTGCTCAAACCGTCGGTAAACGCTTTGGGCCCCAACGCTTTGTTGACGACAAAGGCGCCGTCGCCGGCGATTTTGTTGGCCCAGTCGTATAAAAACCACGTGCCGTAATTGAAGGCGTAATTCACCGGCCAGCGATACGTGAAAGCGCCGGGCGAACCGCCGTCGACGACCGCCTCCACGCACGGATCGGTGGGACAATTATAGAGGTGAATTTGTTCTTGGATTGCTTGCCCGTTGGTGGTGGCGTCTTCATATTGTGCGTACAGGTTTTTTTCTTCCACGAAAGGCAAAATTGCCACATGCACGGAAACCGCATTGGTCGGCGGCGGATAAGTCTCAGCCGCCGGGAAAGTGACCTTGGCCGCTTGGTAATTGTGTAGCGCCAGCCCCAACTGCTTGATGTTGTTGGCACACGTGGCGCGGCGGGCCGCTTCGCGCGCTGCCTGCACGGCCGGCAACAGCAAGGCAATCAAAATCCCGATGATGGCGATCACCACCAACAGCTCGACCAGTGTGAACGCACGGCGCGCGGCTTTGGCCCACTCCACAGTTGCAATCGAATGCATGCGGCCCTTCCTAGGCGATAGAAACAATGTTTATCTCACGGCTTTCCGAGCCTGAGCGACAGAAAGCGGGATGGCCTGATCTAAGCAAACAGTGTGCCGAGACATGCCCGGGCCGAGCCACCAGAAAACGGGCCGCTTTTTGACAGGAGCAAACGGCGGCGCGAAGAAAGCGACTTCTTTTTCACCACGGGGGCGATTTTTTCACCGCTCATATCGCCAAGCGCAAAACCATTGACGCCTTACTTACGTTCTTCCAAGCCCCAGGCCGCAATGATGGTTTCAGCGCCGGGGGTCATTTTGCGAATTTTTTCCGCGATGACCCCCCGTTCCGAAACGGTGGCTTTTTTCAATCGCTTTTTGTACAGAGTCAGTTTTTGCCGGCGCTTCCGCCGACGCCGAATTTCCTGATGCCGATCGCTTATGCCACCCACATTCACGCTCCTGTCGATGACGGGTAATTGGTGCTGAACCCTGTTTTTTTAGCAAGTCGTACGCCGCTCGTCAACGCGGTCGCGCCACAAACGTACGTGCGGCAAAGCGGATCGAGGGCGTTTGATCTTTTCCGTGGGCGCCAGCACCAAAGCCGATCCCGTAATCACGGTTTCGCCCCGTTGGTTCGTGCATCGGCAATCAAACGTGATGTGATGTGTCTTGGAATCCTTCACCACGGCTGTGACCGAAACCGTGATGGCGTCGCCCAGCAGGATGGGCTTGGTAAATTTGAATGTTTGGCCCAGGTAAATGGTCCCCGGTCCAGGAAGCTTGGTCCCCAGCAACGTGGAAATGAGCGCGCCCCCCCACATGCCGTGAGCGATGATGTGATGAAAGTGGCTGCTTTTGGCGTATTCTTCGTCCACGTGCGCTGGGTTCACGTCCCCCGACATGACGGCGAACAAATCGATATCTTCCTTGGTCAGCGTCCGCACCAACGAAGCGCTATCGCCGATTTTGATTTCGTCAAAGGTTCTATTTTCGATCGTGTTCATGAAGCAATTTTAGTCATTCCCTCATTCAATCATGTTCGCCGTCGCGCGCCACGTCACCCTGGCTTGGCTTCAGCCAGCAGGCTTATTCTGATAGCGCAACACCGTCAGGGGCGCTTTGAAAATCAGCACCGGGCAGTTGGCGTGACGGATTACGTTCTCGGCCACGCTGCCGTTTAACACCCGGGGCAAGCCGCTCCGGCCGTGCGTACTCATGACGATCATGTCCACGCTTTCTTGGTTGGCGATCCGTAAAATTTCGGCCGCCGGATCGCCACTGGCCAGGCGTTGGCTGTAAGGAACCTCCGGGTCCGAAGGCTTTACCTGCTCCAGCATTTTTAACAGTGTGCGAGAATGTTGATCGAACACATGATCCGAATACACTTCGCCCCCGCCATAGGGCACCCCAGGCTGCTCCACATGAACAATCAGTAGCCGCGCATCCAGGGTCCGCGCCAAAGCGGTGGCCCATTTCAAAGCCACGGCGCACGTGGGCGACAGGTCAGTGGCGAACAGAATGGTTTTGGTTTTTGTTTCATACAACGCCGAGGGTGTTGCAATCAAATCGTCAGATGTTGTTCGGTTGTTTGCCATAGAGCACCATTGACCCTTCAATCCGATTCAATCTGCACTTTCGGAAGCCGCAGTCCGCCCAGCTCCAAAAGCTGCAACCGGGTGGCATTCAGCCGTGAAGCCAACGTCTGCGCGGCCCGCTGCATAAATTCAAAACCAAACTGCGGATCTTCCGCACACAGCTTCAAAATCCGACCCCCATCCAGCGCCACCGCCACCGTCGGTGTTAGCGTTCGGGCGGTATCAGACAACAGTGCCCGGCCCACCAGCGGCGACCAGCCGATCAGCTCGCCAGGGCCAACCTCCATCAATTGCCGGCACCCGGCGTGGGTGGTGTTCACCGCCAACGAAACCCGGCCGCTGATGACAAAATAAATGTCCTTGGCAGGTTCGTTCTCATGAAAAATATCGTACTGGGCCGGAAATTCCACAATCTTGGAAATCGCGGTGATCCGCTGCAAGTGCTCCTGGGCGATGTCGTGGAAAAACTCGATGCCACGAAGTGGGTTCACAAGATCGGTCATGACGTTACCTCTTAGTAATTCGGGTCGATTTGCCACGATTGCATAACGACCGTTGGGCGAATGAACGTTCTACAACTCTAATCGCCCGTAATGCATTCTCTGTGCCAGGATGAGGCCGATTTCAAATATCCCGCTACGGTTCTATTCGAATTGCTCAATCGCCCCGGATATGGGCCGCCGTGGCCGGGCGCGCAGACAAAATATTGAGAAACGTGCGGTAGATTCGCCGTGCCTATCAGCACACCCATGCGTGCACTTGGGCACACTTGCGCGCGGCACGCCACGCAGGATGAGGTTTTAATGAGAGGCCGGTTAAGCAGATTTCGATACGAAACCTTGGTCCCGGCGATTCTATTTGCGGCGTAAAAAAGTAACGTCCGCTGTAATCGGAATTCTCGATCGCACCACTCGGCGATAACGCTCCGCCACGCCATTGGCATAAGAGTAGCAATGGTACTGATTCCGACCGAATTGCATGTTGTGAAGAACTCGTTTTAGGAGGTGCCGCAATGACACGCGAGGTGGTGGTGCTCAGTGGCGCACGAACAGCGATCGGTGGATTCGGCGGTAGCTTAAAAGATATTCCTCCCAGCGAATTGGCGGCCAAATGCGTGCGCGAGGCTGTGAATCGCGCCGGGGTTGATCCCAACGATGTCGGCCATGTCGTCTTTGGCAATGTCATCCATACCGATTCGCACGATCATTACTTGGCGCGCGTGGCGGCCATTCACGGCGGACTGCCGCACGAAACACCGGCGCTCACGCTAAACCGTCTCTGCGGCAGCGGATTGCAGGCCATCGTCACCGCCGCGCAAGCCATCATGCTGGGCGATGCCGATGTGGCCGTGGCCGGCGGCGCGGAAAACATGAGCCGCAGCCCCTACTTGGCCCCTGCCATGCGCTGGGGAGCCCGGATGAACGACACCACCCTGACCGACGTCATGGTCGGTGCCCTCAGCGATCCGTTCGACGACGTCCATATGGGCGTCACCGCCGAAAACGTGGCGAAGAAGTACAAAATCTCACGTGAAGATCAAGACGCCCTGGCGGCCGAAAGCCACAAGCGCGCGGCCAATGCGATGGATCATGGTTACTTCAAAGCCCAAATTGTTCCGATCGAAGTCAAGGCGAAAAAAGAAGTCGTGCCGTTCGAAGTCGACGAAACGGTTCGCCGCGACAGCACGGCCGACAAGCTCGCCAAATTGCGGCCCGTATTCGATCCCGCCGGCACCGTCACCGCCGGAAACGCTTCCAGCATCAACGATGCGGCGGCAGCCGTGGTCCTGATGGAACGCGACCTGGCGCAAAAGCGCGGCCTGCAGCCCATCGGCAAACTCGTGGCCTACAGCTACGCCGGAGTCGACCCAAAATTCATGGGTATTGGTCCCGTCCCGGCGGTCCAATCGCTGCTCCGAAAAACCGGTTTCACCCTCGATGATTTTGATGTCTTTGAAGTGAACGAAGCGTTCGCCGCTCAAGCCTTGGCGGTTTGCCGCTGCTTGGAATTCCCGATGGATCGCACCAATCCCAACGGCAGCGGAATTTCGCTCGGTCACCCGATCGGCGCCACCGGTTGCATTCTGACCATCAAGGCCCTGTACGAATTGAAGCGCATCGGCGGTCGACGCGCTCTCGTGACCATGTGTATCGGCGGTGGGCAGGGAATCGCCGCCATTTTCGAAAGTATTTAATCGCGGGGGATGAGGCGGCTAGCAGACATGCAGTGGGTGGCCGGAAATGTTCAAGATGTAGAACGAGGGGACCGGCCGCCCCGCATGCCTGACCCATGATCGGCAAACGAAAACTTGTAATGAGGAGTTCATGTCATGAAACGGCTGGAAGGTAAAACGGCGATTGTGACGGGCGCTTCGCGCGGCATCGGTCGGGCTATCGCCATCGAATTGGCACGCGAGGGAGCTCGGGTAGCGATCAATTATCAAAACAACGAGGCCAAGGCCCAAGAAGTGGCCGCCGAAATTGCCAAGCTCGGCGGCGCCGCCCTGCTCATCAAGGCGAATTTGGCCGACTCCGGCGAAGTTCACGCCATGATTAAGCACGTCGCCGAGGAGTTTCGCCACCTCGACATTTTGGTCAACAACGCCGGAATTACTCGAGATGCCATGCTCCGCAAAATGACCGATGAAAATTGGGCCGAAGTCATCCAAACCAATCTCACCGCCTATTTCTATTGCACTTCGGCCGCCATTCCCATCATGACCGCGCAAAGCTACGGCCGGATTGTCAACATCACCTCGATGAACGGACAAATCCCCGCCATCGGCCAGGCGAATTACAGCGCGGCCAAAGGAGGCGTCATGGCCTTCACTCGCACCGCCGCCATGGAGCTGGCACGCTCCGGCATTACGGTCAATTGCGTCTCCCCCGGCTACACCGAAACCGACATGTTCGCCAGAATTCCCGCCGATATCCAGGCGCAAATTAAGGCCAAAATTCCGCTGGGCCGTTTTGCTCAGCCGGTCGAAATCGCCAAAGCCGTGGTCTTTTTGACGGCCGAAGGAGATTACATCACCGGAGAACAACTCAACGTCAACGGAGGAGCCTTCATGGAGTAGTCGCTATGGCCCCTCTTGCTTTGAGAGAGAGGCGTCCCCAGGGTGCTGAAGTCCGCACGCACACCCGCGCCCCCGCCTCTTCTCAGAGCCAGACGCAGCAATCGGCAAGCTTCACCGAAAGGAACATATATGAGCCAAAATAACAACGACTTCGATATCTTCGATCCCACCGGCATGCTCAAAAGCATGCGCAACGACGGCCTGGAAGCCTGGTCGAAAACGATGGTTCAGCTCGTCAACACCAGCGCCTATGCCGATGCCACCGGGAAAATGCTCGACGTGTGGCTGAGCAATTCGGAACCGTTTCGCAAAATGATGGAAAACGTGATGTCGCATGCGTTGGCCAATCTCAGCATGCCCAGTCGCGATGAAGTTACCCGCTTGGCCGAACGGCTGACAAATATCGAACTCCGTTTGGACGACTTGGACGCCAAGTTAGATCAGTGTTTGCCAACGTCGCGCCAGTCCGGAACCGCCACATAAGAACATCAACGCCCCGGAGGCACAAATATGACTGCTACGCAAGCGCCGGAAAACACCCAAGCGCCGGAAACGCAAACGCCCAATTACACGCAGGTTTACGAGCAGCTTTCAAAAGTGGCCGAAAAAATGGCCACTTTCAATCGGCTGGTTACCACGGACGCAAAAATCGCGCAAACGCCAAAAACGCTCATTTGGACGTTGAATAAGGCCAAGCTTTATCGCTACGTGCCCGCGCTCCCGGAAGAACAGCGCCACAAAATTCCGCTACTGTTGGTCTTTGCAATCATGAACCGTCCTCACGTGCTCGATTTGCGCCCCGGCCACAGCTTTGTCGAGTACATGCGCGACCGCGGTTACGACATTTTCCTCCTCGATTGGGGCGCGCCCGGCCCCGAGGATAAAAACCACACCTTCGACGATTACGTCCTCGAATATTTGCCGCGCGTCGTCCGCAAATTAAAAAGCGTCTCCGGCCAGCAGCAGTTCAACATGCTCGGTTGGTGCCTGGGCGCCCTCATCAGCACGCTGTATGCTGCCCTGCGCCCCAACGATGGGCTCAAAGATTTAATCCTGCTCACGGCGCCTTTGGATTTCTCCGACAAAACGTCCTCCGGCTTTATTCGCTGGACCAACAGCCAGGATTTCAATCCCGACCGCATTGTCAACGCTTTTGGCAATGTGCCGGGCGAAATGATCGATTACGGCGCAAAATCGCTCAAGCCCGTCGAAAACTTCGTCGGCAATTACATCAATCTCTGGGACCGCATCGACGATCCCAAAGTCGTCGAATCCTGGCACGCCATGAATACCTGGGTCCGCGATAATATCGACATGGCCGGCGCGGCCTACCGACAATTGATCGACGATTTTTACAAGCATAACCGCCTGAAGGAAGGAACGTTGGTATTGCGGGGTGAGCGTGTCAATTTGAAAAATTTGAAAGCCGGCGTGCTGAACGTGATTGCCGAGTCCGATCACATCACGCCCCCCTGCCAATCGGAAGGAATCATGGATTTGCTCGGCAGCCAAGATAAAGAAGTCTTTCGTGTCCGCGGCGGGCACATCGGCATCATGGCCGGCAGCGGCGCCGAAAAAACAACCTGGCCGCACATGGATCAGTGGTTGGCTAAACGATCGCTCTAATCATGTTCAATTGGAACTCCCTCCTCGACGAAGATGCAATAGCGGCGGTCCTTTCCGAAGGGTATGCACGCTTCCTGCAACCCATTCGGGAAGGACTAATTGTTTTTTTGGAAGGGCTGCCCGTCGCTCACCAGCAGGAAATCCTGGCACGGCAAGCATCCCTGCCGCTGACGGCCACCATTTCGCAACGTTTGGCCCTCCTGGCTCGCAGTTGCCCGGTGTTGCACAAGCTCGGCCAGGTTTTGGCCCGCGACCAGCGTCTGGCCCCGGAATTTCGCCAACATTTGCGGCAACTGGAATCGTTCCCGCCCACGGCCACCGAAGACACCATCCGAGTAACCCTCACTCGCGAGCTTGGCCCACTGGAGCAGCGTGGCGTGCGGCTCGTATTTCCAGCCATTGCCGAAGCCAGTGTAGCGATCGTTATTCCCTTCGTTGATGCTGCCTGCGTCGGAAACCGCCGCGCGGGTTGCGCCAGCCCGTCAAATGGCGTTTTCAAAATGCTCAAGCCAGGCATCGAAGAACGCCTCGAATTGGAACTGGAACTTTTAACCAAGGTCGGTTCCTATCTCGACCAGCGCTGCCTGGCGCTGGGCATTCCCCATCTCGATTACGAAGAGTTGTTTGCCCAAATTCGCGAAAAATTGCAAAGCGAAGTGCTGCTCAACGAAGAACAACGCCATTTGGCGCAAGCCGCCCTCTTCTATGCCGACGAGCCAAACATCCACATTCCCGCCCTCATGCCCTATTGCACATCACGAGTCACGGCGATGGAGCGGGTCACCGGCTCAAAGGTCACCGACCATCAATTGGTCGACCGGCTCGACTGCCGCCGGCTTGCAGAATTAGTGATTCGCGCCCTGCTTGCCAAACCCTTTTTTTCCCGCGACAAGCGGGCCATGTTTCACTGCGATCCGCATGCGGGCAATTTATTTCTGACCGATGAAAATCGGCTCGCAATTTTAGATTGGAGCCTCGTAGGCCGGCTAAGTGAAGGCGAACAAACGGCAATGGTTCAACTACTGCAAGCCGCGGTAACGCTCAACTTTCAGCAAATGGTCTCCATTCTAAATGGTTTGGCTGTGCGAAAACCGCCCGATCAACCGGCCCTGGCCAAGGTGGTGCAGGCTCGGCTCCGAAGTCTCCGGCAAGGTCAATTTCCCGGGTTTTCCTGGTTAATCGGATTGCTCGACGACGCGGCCTACTCCGCCAAATTACGCTTACCCGCCGATCTTATGCTGCTGCGAAAATCATTGCATACCTTAGAAGGCGTCCTGGCGGAACTTGGCGCCCAGGATTTCCAAATCGACCAGGTCTTAGTTGCCGAGTTTCTCAAAAACTTTGCGGCGGAATGGCCGCAGCGCTGGCTCTCGCCGCCCAACACGCGCGACTTTGCCACCCACCTGTCAAACTTCGACTTAACCGCCATGTGCTTGAACTACCCCGCGGCCATCGCCCAATTCTGGCTGGGCCAAAGTGCCGATCTGTTGGAGACACGTGGCACAACGAGTAAACTGAACGCAAACGTGTCGCTTGAGGATCAGGCCCGCCCCCAAGGAGCCAATCACCATGTCGCGGATTGTTGAAGTCACCGAATTGGCCCCCCGTGACGGGCACCAAAGTTTGCTCGCCACGCGCATGGCCCTGGAAGATCTTGCCCCGGCCTGCGAAGATCTCGACCGCGCCGGCTATTGGAGCGTCGAGTGTTGGGGCGGCGCGACCTACGATTCGTGCATTCGCTTCCTGAACGAAGATCCCTGGCAGCGGCTCCGTACGTTCCGCAAACTGATGCCCAACACCCGCTTGCAAATGCTGCTGCGGGGGCAAAATCTGCTCGGCTATCGCCATTACGAAGATACCGTCGTCGACCGCTTCGTCGACAAATCGGCCGAAAACGGCATGGACGTTTTCCGCGTGTTCGATGCCCTTAACGATGTCCGCAACCTCCGCCGCGCTCTCGATGCCGTTCGCCGCACGGGCAAGCATGCCGAAGGAACCATTTGCTATACCGTCTCGCCACTGCACACCGTCGACAAGTTCGTCGAACTGGCACAACAACTGCGCGATTTGGGGTGCAATTCCATCTGCATTAAAGATATGGCCGCCCTTTTGCGGCCTCAACCCGCGTACGATCTGGTGCGCGGCATCAAGGCCAAATGCGGCGACGATACCTTGGTGCACGTCCACGTGCATTCCACCACCGGCGTCACCATGGTCAGCTTGATGAAGGCCATCGAAGCCGGCGCCGATATTGTCGATACCTCCATTTCTTCCCTCAGCTTGGGCCCCGGACACAATCCCACCGAGGCCCTGGTCGAAATGCTGGAAGGTACTCCCTACGCCACGCGGTTGGATAAATCTCGGCTGGCAAAAATCAAAGATCACTTCGCCAAAGTGCGCCCCAAGTATGCCGAGTTCGAATCCAAAATCCTCGGCGTCGAAACCGACATCTTCGACAGCCAAATCCCAGGCGGCATGATTTCCAACATGGAAAGTCAGCTCCGCCAGCAAGGCGCAGGCGACCGCGTTCAAGAAGTGCTGGCCGAGGTTCCCCGCGTCCGCAAAGACGCCGGCTTCCCGCCGCTGGTCACCCCCTCCAGCCAAATTGTCGGCACGCAGGCCGTCTTCAACGTGCTGATGGGCCGCTACAAAGTCCTGACCGGCGAGTTCGCCGACTTGATGCTCGGATATTATGGCACGACCATCGGTCCCCGCGATCAACAAGTTATCGAAGCCGCCACCAAACACGCCAAAAAGCCAGCCATCACGGGACGGCCCGCCGATTTGCTCAAGCCGGAATGGGACGAGCTGCGCGCCCAAGCCATGGCGTTGAAAGGCTGCGACGGCACCGACGAAGATGTGCTTACCTTCGCCATGTTCCCACAAGTGGCCGCCAAGTTTTTCGAACACCGTGCAGAAGGCCCCAAGAGTGTCGCTAAAAACCCAGCCGCCAAAACGCCCGCCGCGGACACTGCTTCAAAAGCCACCGCTGCGAAAGCCGGCAACGGAAAGGCTCCGGTATCGACGCGGGTCACTTACAACGTCAAAGTCGGCGACAAAACGCATCACGTTGTGGTCGAACCCGCCTGAACCCATCCCCATGAATTGAAACAAACGATCCAGACGCACGCCATCCGCCGAGCCGCCCCTTCCGATCCATCGCCGCGGCACGCCGCCAAACCAAATCGCACCACAGAAAGCATTCCGATGACCGCCAAAAAAACAAAAACCATGACCGCTCTGGTGGATGTGCTCCGCGAAAAGCGCCAGCAATTGGAGCAAGGCGGCGGCGCCGACCGGCTGGCCAAGCAAAAGCAGCAAGGCAAGCTGACCGCCCGTGAACGTATTTCCGCGCTGGTCGATGTTGACAGCTTCGAGGAATTCGGTCTGTTCGCCCAGCATCGGCAGGTCAATTTCGGCCTGGCCGACAAGGAAATTCCCGCCGATGGCGTTGTCACCGGCGCCGCTTCGGTCGACGGTCGCTTAATCCACCTGGCCAGCCAGGATTTTACCGTCATGGGCGGTTCGGCCGGCGAAGTCCATTCGCTCAAAGTGGCCGAAGTCATGCAGCGCTCGCTGAAAACCGGCAGCCCATTCGTCTTCATCAACGATTCCGGCGGCGCCCGCGTGCAGGAAGGCATCGATTCGCTCTCCGGCTACGGCCAGGTGTTTTACGCCAACGTCCTGCTGTCGGGCGCCGTGCCCCAAATTTCGTTAATCTGCGGCCCCTGCGCCGGCGGAGCGGCCTACTCCCCCGCGCTGACCGATTTTGTCATTCAAACGCGCCAAGCCCAAATGTTCATCACCGGCCCGCAGGTCATCAAGCAGGTTACCGGCGAAGAAATCTCGGCCGAAGCCCTCGGCGGCGCCGAGTCGCACATGGCGCACTCCGGCGTCATCCACTTCGTCGCCGAGGACGACAACGAGGCGGTTTATTTGTGCCGCCGGCTGCTCAGCTTTTTGCCCTCAAATAATTTGGAAGAACCGCCCCGTTTGCCTTCGGAGAACAATGTCGACCCCAATGTGGCGCTGAACGATTTGGTCCCCGTCGATCCCAAGCAGGGTTACGATGTGCGCAGCGTAATCGCCGGAATTGTCGACCGCGGCGATTTTCTGGAAGTCCAGGCCGGTTATGCGATGAACATGGTCGTCGGTTTTGCCCGAATTTTGGGCCGCTCCATCGGCGTCATCGCCAACCAACCGGCGGTCCTGTCCGGCGCCATCGACATCAACGCGGCGAACAAAGCAGCCCGCTTCATCCGTTTTTGCAACGCTTTCAACGTGCCGATTGTCACGTTTGTCGATGTGCCGGGCTACCTGCCCGGCGTTCAGCAAGAATACGGCGGCATCATCCGCAATGGCGCCAAGCTGTTGTTTGCCTATTCGGCCAGTTCGGTCCCCAAAATTCAAGTCATCTTGCGGAAATCGTACGGCGGAGCGCACGTGGCCATGTGCTCCAAAGACCTCGGCGCCGATTGTGCCTTTGCTTGGCCCACTGCCGAAGTCGCCGTCATGGGAGCCGAAGGAGCCGTCGAAATTGTGTTTCGCAAAGAAATGCAAGAGGCCGCCGACAAAGCCGCCCGGCGCGCTGAGCTGATCGAGCAATACCGCACCGCCTTTGCTTCCCCCTACATCGCCGCCGGCCGCAGGCTGGTGGACGACATCATCGAGCCGGCCAACACCCGCAAACATTTGGCGCAAGCCCTAGAGTATTTACAAAACAAGCGCGACCATCGGCCCCCCAAAAAACATGGCTTAATCCCTCTGTAAAAGCATCCAATAATATGAACCGGCCAGTGATTTAGCCGCTGGGCTTGCCCAGCGGTTGGTCCATGGATTAGGTGTTTTAAGTCCCAAAAGCGCCGTGACACACACCATTCGTATGCCAAACGCACCACAAACAGCAAAAGCCGCGAAATCGGATGCCGCCGACATCGCGCAGCTTGCCGAATCGGTCGAAGCGCTCCGCCAGGAAGTGGCCCGCCTCACTGAGCGAACCGCAGCGCTGGAAAAACTGGCTGCGGCCGGAAAAACGCCACCTCCCACGGCCGCCGCCAATCCCCCGCCTCGCAAAGAACTGAAGCAGCAGCACGATGCCCTCACCGACGAACTGGTCATCGCCATCAGCGCCGCCATCGCAGCGTATCTGGGCGTCCAGCCCCATATTCGGCAAATCCGCCTGCTGCACAGTCATCCCTGGGGACAACAAGGCCGCGTGACCATTCAAGCCTCGCATCGCATTGCAGTTCAGCGTTAGGAGACGCCAGTGAAAATCAAAGTCACCATCGATGGCAAAATGTATGAGGTGGATGTCGAGGCAACCGAGCCGGAGCAGCCGCGTCCCAGCTACGTTCCGCCGCTGGAAAAAGCCCGCGCGCCGCTCACGCAAGTCCCATCCACCGCCCCGCCCGCCCAAAAAACTTCCGAAACCGTCGCCGACGAAAGCAAAGTATGCCGTAGCCCAATGGCCGGCGTGGTCGTTCGCGTCTCGGCCCAAGTGGGCCAACAAATTCAAGCCAACGACGTGTTGCTGGTGCTGGAAGCTATGAAAATGGAAACCGTGGTCACTTCCCCCCGGGACGGAAAAATCAGCAAGGTAAACGTCAACGCCGGCGACCCCGTTCAAGGCGGCCAGGTCCTGGTCGAATTGGAATAATCAGCGAGGATTCTATGAAACCCATCAAAGCCCTGAATCACGTCGGCATTGCGGTCCGTTCCATTGATGCACAAAAGCCATATTACGAAAACGTGTTGGGCGCGCAATTCGAGCATATCGAAGAAGTGCCTAGCCAGAAAGTTCGCGTGGCGTTTTTCCGCGTGAACGACGTGCGGCTGGAATTGCTGGAGCCCACCGACCCCGCCAGTTCGGTGCAGGGCTTTCTCGATAAGCGCGGCGAAGGTCTCCATCACCTGGCCTTTACCGTTGACGATATTAACGCCCGCATTGCCGAACTCAAACAATCCGGCCTTCGCATGATAGACGAAACGCCCCGACCCGGCGCGCACCACATGCAAATTGCCTTTGTTCATCCCAAGAGCACTTTCGGCGTGTTGACTGAATTGTGCGAGCCGCCGAAATAGGATTTCGCCGCTCGCAACGATTTCGCCGTTCCGCTAATTGAAAAGTTCGTTCCTAATCCCCGTCCTGAAATTTCACCCATGAGTATCCGCTTGCCGTTTTCCGTGCTGAGTCCCGAGGAGGCAGCCGAGCTAATTCCCGACGGCGCTATGGTGGCGTTCAGCGGTTTTACGCCCGCTGGCGCCGCCAAAGCCGTGCCCCCCGCGCTGGCCGGCCGCGCCCGCGCGCTGCACAACGCCGGCCTGCCGTACAAATTGCGCGTGCTAACCGGCGCCTCGACCGGTTCCACCATCGACGACGCCTTGGCCGAGGCCCAAGCCATTAGCTGGCGCGCTCCGTTTCAATCGTCATTGCCGCTGCGAAAGCAAATCAACAATGGCGAAGTGGCCTTCGTCGACATGCATTTGTCGCACTTGCCCCAGTCGGTACTGTTTGGTTTTTTCGGCAAAATCGATTTCGCCGTGATCGAAGCGACCGAAATTACCAGCGACGGACGCGTTTATCTCAGCACCTCCATCGGAGCTTCTCCAACTTTCCTGCAAGCCGCCGACAAAGTCATCATCGAAGTCAACCGCCGGCAATCCCACCGCATTAGCGAAATTGCCGATATCCTCATCCCGGAGCCGCCCCCCTACCGCTTGGCCCTCGATTTAGACTATCCCTTGGAACGCATCGGTAAAACCTATGCCCGGGTCGATCCGTCGAAAATCATAGGCATTGTCGAGACCGACGAATCAGACGACATCACAGAATTCACCGCTTCCGACGATGCCTGCCAGGCGATTGCCTCCCACGTCGTGCGCTTCCTGGCAAACGAGCTCGTCAGCGGCCGGTTACCACAGGAATTTCTCCCGTTGCAAAGCGGCGTGGGAAACATCGCCAATGCCGTGCTGGAAGGCATTGGCAAAAGTCCCGACATTCCCGACTTTCTCATGTACAGCGAAGTGCTGCAATCAGCGGCGTTCGAAATGATTGCCGCCGAGCGGGTTCGCGGGGCCAGCACGTGCGCCCTAGTTCTGACGCCGGAGCAAATGCGGCAGCTGGAAAAAGATTTCAACTTTTTCGCCCGCCGCCTGGTCCTGCGGCCTCAGGAAATTTCCAACAATCCGGCCATTGTCCGGCAATTGGGCATCATCTCGTTGAATACCGCTTTGGAAATTGACGTGTTCGGCCACGTGAACTCCACGCACTTGTGCGGCCGTCGCATGATGAACGGCGTTGGCGGCAGCGGCGATTTTGCCCGCAACGCCTACGTTTCAATTTTCATGTGCCCGTCCATCGCTAAAGGCGGTACCATCTCCACCATCGTCCCCATGTGTACCCACGTCGATCACAACGAGCATTCCGTGCAGGTCGTCGTCACCGAGCAGGGCCTGGCCGATCTGCGCGGCCTGGCGCCGCAAGAACGCGCCGCCACCATCATTAATCGTTGCGCCCATCCGGCCTATCGCGACTATTTGCATCGTTATTTGAGCGAAAGCGGTCCCGGCCACATTCGCCACGATTTAAGCCGCTGCTTCGAGCTCCACCAAAATTTGTTGCATCACGGTTCCATGTTGCCCGATCGCTTTCCGCCCCCGGCCGCCAAGCCATCGGCGAAAGTTGCTGCCAAAACTACCTAAGCCGTCGCCAAATCGCCCGCCCAAACCCGCCAATGCTTCCCGAAAAATTCACCATCGAGAACGAATTTCCTCCCGTCACTTACGAACAGTGGCGAGCATTGGCCGAAGCCGATTTGAAAGGCGCCACCGTCGAGCAAAAACTCGTTACCCACACCTACGAAGGCGTCGACATTCACCCAGTCTATTCCAGCCGCGACGCGCTCGGCTCCGGCGACGTGTTTGGTCTTCCCGGTGCGCCACCGTTTGTGCGCGGGCCAAATGCCGTAACAGCGATGCAACACGGTTGGGACTTGCGGCAAGAGCACGCGCATCCCGATCTCCATGTCACCAATCGCGCCATTCTGGAAGACCTGGAAGGCGGCGTGACTTCCATTTTGCTGCGGTTAGATGCAGCAGCCTGTTTGGGATTGGAACCCGACGACCCGGCTGCTGCCGATCTCGTTGGGCAAGATGGCGTGGCAGCGTACCATCTTGACGATCTGGCTGCCTTACTTGAAAAAGTTCAACTGCCGCTGATTGGCGTAGCCCTGGAAGCCGGCGCCGCATTCCTGCCGGCTGCCGCCATGCTGGTCGCGCTTTGGCGGCAGCGGCAAGTTCCCCCCGATCAAGCCCGCGGCGCATTCAATGCCGATCCACTGGCGGTTCTGGCTGGCGAAGGCCGGTTGCCCGTTTCCACATCTGCCGCGCTGAGCATGCTGGCAGATTTAGCCGTCTGGACGGTGAAAAACTATCCCCATGTCACGGCCGTGGGCGTCGACACATCGCCATACCACCACGCCGGCGCGACCGCCGCACAAGATATTGGCTTTGCCGTCGCCACCGGGGTGGAATATCTGCGCGCCATGACAGCCGCGGGAATGGATGTCGATCCGGCGGCCCGCCAAATCGAGTTTAATTTCTGCGTGGGGACGCACCATTTTCTGGCCATCGCCAAGCTGCGGGCGGCGCGCTGGTTGTGGTCTCGCATCATCCAGGCGGCCGGAGGTTCACCCGCAGCCGGCGCCATGCGGATCAATGCCCGCACCAGCAAGCGAGTCCTCACGCAGCGAGATCCTTATGTCAACTTATTGCGAAATACCGTGGGCGTGTTTGCAGCGGGCGTTGCCGGGGCAGATTCCATGACTTCCGTGCCGTTCGATGCAATGATCGGCCTGCCCGACGCCTTTAGCCGCCGCGTAGCGCGAAACTCGGCGCTAATTCTGCAAGAAGAAGCACATTTACACCGAGTGGCTGATCCCGCCGGCGGCAGTTGGTTCATCGACCGGCTCACTCAAGAAATTGCTGAGCAAGGCTGGAAAGTCTTTCAGCAAGTCGAACAGCAAGGCGGCATGCTCGCCGCGTTGAAAAGCGGTTGGGTTGCCGCGCAAATCGATTCGGCCTTCGCTCCCCGCGCCAAAGATATTGCCCGCCGCAAGGAAGGCATCACCGGAGTCAGCGAATTCCCGGATGTCGGCGAATCGCAACTTTCTCGCTCCGATGTCGATCTCGCGGCGATTCGTTCTGCCGTCATCGCGCGCTCTGCCGCAGCGCGGAAAAAAATGCCGGCAATCAACACAATCAATCCCACAGGCGCGACGCAAGCCGCAGTTTCAGCGGCCGAAGCTGGCGCTACCATCGGACAAATTTCCGCCGCTTTGGGATTCGGCAGCGAACTCACAGAAATCGCGCCCCTGCAACCGCGCTACTTTGCCGAGCCGTTCGAAGCGCTCCGTGCAGCTAGCGACGCTTGGCAGGCCACCCACGGCAAACGCCCCACGGTCTTTCTGGCCAACATGGGGCCGGTCGCACATCACACGGCCCGCGCCACCTATGCCAAAAACTTTTTCGAAGCCGGCGGGTTTAACGTCGTCTCCAATAATGGCTTTTCCGATGCCGACGCCGTAGCCGAAGCTTTCCGTACAAGCGGCGCTACCATCGCCGTCATCTGTTCGTCCGATAAGTTGTATCCCGAATTGGTTCCGCAGTTGGCCGGCAAGTTAAAAGCCGCCGGGGCCCGTACGGTCGTCTTGGCCGGAAATCCCGGCGCCAACGAACAGGCTTGGCGCACCGCCGGCGTCGATCGCTTCATTTTCATCAAGTGCGATGTCCTAGCTACCCTCCGCGAAATGCTTCAGGCCGAGGGCGTGCTCGATGCTCAATTCAGCGCTGCCTCACAATAACACCATGTCCACGATTCCAAATTATTCCGATGTCTCGCTGTGGCCTGAAAAGGGCCAAACGGAGTCAGCGCCCCCGGCAACTGGCAACGCCGCAACTCAAGCAGATCAGCTCCGCAATGTCTGGCAAACCCCGGAGCTCATTCCCGTCAAGCCGCTTTACACAGCCGCGGATTTAACCGGCGTCGACCATCTCCAAACCATGCCCGGCCTCCCCCCATTTTTGCGCGGGCCATACGCCACCATGTACGTCCAGCGCCCCTGGACCGTGCGGCAGTATGCGGGCTTTTCCACGGCCAAAGATTCCAACGCCTTTTACCGCCGCAATCTGGCCGCGGGACAAATGGGGCTCAGCATCGCTTTCGATTTGGCTACCCACCGCGGTTACGATTCCGATCATCCCCGCGTCTCCGGCGATGTGGGCATGGCCGGCGTCGCCATCGACAGCATCTTCGACATGCGCACGCTGTTCGAGGGCATTCCGCTGGACAAAATGAGCGTCTCCATGACCATGAACGGCGCCGTGCTGCCCGTCATGGCGCTATACATTGTCGCCGCCGAAGAACAGGGCGTGAAGCCGGAGCAACTCACCGGCACCATTCAAAACGACATTCTCAAAGAGTTCATGGTCCGCAACACGTACATTTATCCGCCGGAGCCCAGCATTCGCATCATCGCCGATATTTTCGCTTACACCAGCCGGCGAATGCCCAAGTTCAACAGCATTAGCATCAGCGGCTACCACATGCAGGAAGCCGGCGCCACCGCCGATTTGGAACTGGCCTACACCCTGGCCGATGGTTTGGAATACGTCCGCACCGGCTTGAACGCTGGATTGAATGTCGATGCCTTTTGCCCGCGTCTTTCCTTCTTCTGGGCCATCGGCATGAATTACTTCATGGAAGTGGCCAAGCTGCGGGCCGGACGGCTGTTATGGGCTAAGATCATCAAGGGCTTTAATCCCCAAGAGGAGCGGTCGATG
>DATJYL010000185.1 GCA_035499655.1 Pirellulales bacterium | reverse complement strand
GTTGGAATTATGCGAACGTTGTTGTTGTAGTTAAGTCATCTTGCATTCGAATTTATTTTGATATTCACGATTGGAGATCAACATGGTTGCCAAGGCACTCGAACGTCCGACGCTGGTGCTGAATCGCAACTGGCAGCCGGTGAACGTAGCTACGGTTGGCCGGGCGCTGGTGCTGCTGTGGAACGAGTCGGCGCGTGTGGTCGACCCAGAAAACTACCAGACCTACACCTGGGCTGATTGGTCGCAATTGCGTGTGCGCGAAGGCGATCCGTTCATCCAGGCGATTCGAATGCGGCTACGGACGCCGGAGGTGATCGTGCTGGCCGATTACGATCGGCTGCCGAGCGCTGCCGTGAGCTTCAGTCGCCGCAACCTGTTCAAGCGGGACCATTGGACCTGCCAGTATTGCGGTGTACAACCAGGCGCCGACGAGCTGACGATCGACCACGTTGTGCCGCGGTCGCAGGGCGGCACTTCGACTTGGGAAAACTGCGTCTTGGCGTGCGTGACTTGCAACAAGCGCAAGGCCGACCGCACACCGCAGCAGTCCAATTTGAAGCTACGGCATACGCCGGTTCGTCCATTGTGGAAGCCGATGTATGCCCGGCACACGGTGCGCATTGAAAGCTGGTCGAAATTCGTCAGCGAGGCGTACTGGAACGTCAAGCTGGAAGAGTGAACCAAGCCCGGGAGCGAAAGCTCCTGGGCTTCACACGAGTGTGCTCCTGGGAGGGCAAGCGGCCTCCAAAGCCGTCACATGGGGTTCGAATCCTCACGCTCGTGCTGGAAAAAATGCCGACGTGGCTCGATTGAGAAAGGCGCCGGTCCCGTAAACCGGTCAATGCTGGTGCGAATCCAGTCGTCGGCTCTGTGACATCCCGATAGTGTAGCGGATCGCATTGGACTCTCCGAAGGTCCAGGTCCTGGTTCGACTCCAGGTCGGGATACTGCACAGCGAATGCGCCTTGCGAGTGTGACGGATAGCACGGCAGCGTTCGAAGCTGCAAGACGGGGTTCAATTCCTCGGCGAGGTACTGAACGGGAGCAATATTTATGAACACTGCGTACGAAAAGCTGCTGTCGCGCATGAAGCAATTGCAAATCGGCCATTGGTCCAACGATGAGCAACAAGCAATTTGCGTGGATTTTCCTGGAATTGTCGGTTCCTATCGTGTGTTTGCGAGGATTAATAACGAAGTCGGTCAATTCCAGGCAACAGGCCAATTGCGGTTGTGTGTTTCTAAAGGTTGTCAGTCAGGAGTGGTTGAAAGCATCCGTCTTGTTAACTCTGCACTTCCTTGTGGCGGATTCGAGATGAACTTTGAGACTTCAGAGTTGCGGTTTGAAACCGCCGAGACTTTGCTTGGAGATCGACTTGAGAATGAAACTGTCGATCGCTTGATTGGAATGACGCGAGAAGCATTCGATATTTATCTTCCAGCTATTTTATCCGTAATTTATGGCAACGAATTGCCTAGTGACGCACTTCAGCAAGTTGAAGCGTTGAGAATCAAATAAAGATTGTCCTCGGGGTGTGCCGGATTTGCATGCGACCCCGCGAAGGTCGAGGACCAGGTTCGATTCCTGGCGAGGACACTGCGGATTCTTTGTCTCGGGATGATTTTCTAAGGAGGTGTCCCATGCACAGGCACGATTTTGACGATCAACCATTTTTTTCGAACGGATGAGCAAACGACGGAAAGGTTTCCCGTCCGAGCAAAAAGTCAAACGCGGTGTCCGCATCGTACACAACACGAAGCTGCTCGAAGAGAAGCTCGGTCGAAATGACTTGTGTCCCTGTGGTAGCGGCAAGCGATTCAAAAAATGCTGCCTGAAGAAAGGCTCGTTTCGACGGCGCTAATCGTAATCACTACTTTTAGAGACTGAATTTGGTTGCTCGCTTCGGCGGGCAACTTTTGACGCTGGAGCCAGACGGCACGGCAACTGCCTGCAAAGCAGTTCGAAGTGGGTTCGACTCCCACCGGCGTCTTCATCAACGAAGACAGAAAGGAATTACAAGCAAAGTTGGCGCAGCTAGGCCAGCGGCGCGATTCGTCTCGCGAAAACGATTGGCGAAACGTGTTCCGCGAATGGGTTCTAACGAAGGCTGTGTGCGACTACCACTTGGTTAGCTCAGAGGTTAGAGCACCAGACCATGAATCTGGCTGTCGCGGGTTCGACTCCCGTACCAAACCGCGAGTGCAAACTCGCTCCGGGCGTGAAAGCGTCCACCACCAAGGCCCAACGGCGTCGGACGGTTGTTTGATCGGCTGGCAGTTCGGTGTGTTCATCAGGTGACGAGGAATTTCGATGGGCTGATCTTCGGGTCGGCAGTTGGGTGACCTGGTTGCCGAAGTGAGCCGCTGGCTATCAGCAGCACGTGCTCGTGCCCTGTAGTGCGCGGATACCGCCGGTAATTGACGTTAGCAGAGGATCGCAGACGCGGGTTTGCTGATTCGAGCGTGCAAGCGCTCGACAGTAAATCGTGCCCTACGCTCTGAGCTGAAATCAATTCCGACTTAACCGCACTCCGCATCGAGCCGTGTGATCGGCAATTCGCTCCGTCGCCAGCGGGTTTTTTGAAATCAGGCGAACGACGCATCCATTGATATTGTCAGTCGGTACAGCAGCAAGAATGAAAGGCGGTGAACTATGAACACTCCAATTCTTAAGTATGTTAATATCCGCAGCTACGAAATCGGTCTGTACTTCCGCAACCGGGAGTTCAAGGGCCTGCTGGCGCGCGGTCGCCACTGGCTGTTCGACCCGTGGAGCAAGGTCCGCGTCGAGGTTGTCTCGATGCGTGAGCCGTGGCTCGTGCACGAGAAGCTCGATGTGATCGTCAAGTCGGGTGCGCTGCAGGACCGCGCGGTGGTTTTGGACCTGAAGGATTATGAGCGGGCCTTGGTGTGGATCGAAGGTCGCTTCAGCCACATCCTGCCGCCGGGCTTGTATGCCTACTGGACGACACTGCGCGCCGTGAAGGTCGAAGTGATCGATGCCCGCAAGGTGCGTTTCGTACACACGGACTTGCGCGTCATCATGCGCTCGACTGCGGTCGACCGCGTGCTGGAAATTGGCACGGTTGAGCCACACCATGTGGGCGTGCTGTTCGTCGACGGCGATTTCGTCGAAACGTTGCCGCCGGGTCGTTACGCTTTTTGGAAGAACTTGGCCACGGTCAAGTTTGTTCAGGAAGATATGCGCGAGGCGATGTTTGACGTGGCTGGCCAGGACATCATGACCGCCGATAAGGTGACGCTGCGGATGAACGCTGTCGTGACCTACCGCGTGGTCGATGCCCGGCAGGCCGTCAGCGTGGCCGACGACGTGCGGCAGGCGCTGTACCGCGAGGTGCAGTTAGCGCTCCGCGCCGTGGTCGGTGCCCGCGAACTCGATTCGTTCTTGACCGATAAGGATGCGGTGGCTAATGAACTGGCTGAAATCGTCCGCCCGCGCGCCAAGTCGCTTGGTCTGGAACTGATTTCGGTCGGCATCCGCGACATCATCCTGCCGGGCGAGATGAAAGACCTGATGAACAAGGTGACGGAGGCCAAGAAGGCTGCCGAAGCCAACCTCATCGTCCGTCGCGAGGAAACGGCCGCCATGCGCAGCCAGGTCAACACGGCGAAGCTGCTCCAGGACAACCCGACGCTCATGCGTTTGCGCGAGCTGGAAGTACTGGAGAAGATTGCTGCCACGTCGAAGCTGAACGTCCTGCTCGGCGAAAAGGGCCTTGCCGACCGCGTGGTCAATTTGTTGTAGTCGAGATAGCCCGTGATGCTGGAGGTTCCGGCTCACGGGCTCTTTGCTAAGGTCAATCAAACGCCGTGTTCAATAGCCGACAGAATCCAAGGATACGTATACGTTTAACCCGACCAAGTATTGGGTTGAATACCGAGTTCGGTGTTGACGGCGGCTATGAAAGCGAGCAGTGCTAATCCGTTGATCTTTTGCAGCACATCAGACAATTCGTCCCCGTCATCGAGATGTTCGGCATAGCTGTTCATAAAATCACCGATGAAACCAAGCACCTCGAATGCTGCGGCAGCGCTTGGCATTGAACTCTTAGGCTTGCAGGTGAGAAACAGCGACTCAAGTGTGTGATTTAATTCGTCCACAGAAAAGTCTCGTTCAGTCGCTTCTTTCAAGACTTCCTCATAGTCACTGCGTCCGCTCGCTGGACCACCAAGATTAGCCATCGTGAGGAACATATTCAGGTAGAGCTTTCCTCTTCCACTACGGCTGATTTCCTGAATGCAGCTTTGCAGATAATCGAAGCACTTCTGATCCTCGATAATGTCAGACACCTGCCGCTGTCCCCATTCTTCTTTGGTGAACGGCGGTGGTAGCGATAGTCGCATGACAAATCCTGGTTGAGGGCGGTCCACGGGACCATTTTGCATGATGGCATCAAAGTCCTCATCCGTCAGGCGGCGCCGCGCTGCTTTCGTTCCCGTTCTAATCTCGTATTCATCAATGGCGGCCTCCCACTCAGCAATCTCGCAATCAGGCAGCTTATTCTCATTGTGGTGATTGAGCAGCAAACCATTGGTTTTTTCATAGGCATAGATCAGAGCCGGATCCACGTTGCCTTTTTTCATGGCTTCAACGGTCCAGTGCTCAATATGTTCAAAGGGCGGTGCACCTTCAAATGCGCCTTCCGGCTCTCGGCCGAAGGCTCGCCTTTGGTGCTCTCGGAGTTTTTCAAGTGATTCCCTGACATCGTCCGACAATTCCACGCTTCGTCCAATCGTGCCGTCGTCCATTTCTACCCACTCGAAGTCTTTGCGGATGCAGCAGTGTTTGTATTTCTTACCGCTGCCGCACGGGCATGGCGCATTACGTGATAGTTTTTCCGCCATAAATTTCATCCCAACGCAATGCAGATGAGTGGGGAGAGTTTTAGAACGAGCAAAGTGGTGAAGCTTTATAGTTTAATTCGAGCCAGTAAAAAAACATGCTTTGTTCGCAAAGAATCCGTTCGGACTTGGTGCAGCCAACTTAAGAATCCAGTGCGGTCAGCACCCCGGCTATCGCCTTGAAATCCAAAAGATCGGCCGGATAGATTCGCACTATCCGGCCGATTCTCTTATGTCGTAATCACGCTGCAATCGGGAAGATCGCATCAAATGCCACTAAAGATTTGTTGCGCGATCAATTTCAACTCACCTTCTTTTAGCCCAGCATCGCCCGTCATCTCTATAAAGTGCTGGTCGCTGCTAACGGGACTAGCTTGGATTTTTATCCCGGAGAAGAATTGAATTAACCGAGTGTGATATGTTTCTAGGTTTTTCGGGCTGTCTTGGAACAAATCGGGCCAGCGATTCAACAGGAGCGATGCTGCAAGATAGAATTTCTGAACCGTAGTATCATCGTCGCAGGTCGCGCGAATTTTAATGCCCGTCTCTCGGCTCTTTTCGGTGCAGTCCCAGCCTAAGGCGTAGTACTTGGCCTCATCCACAAGTGGCAAGACCTGTTCGGGGCATTCTTGTTGATGGCGATTAGGTTCGGGTAGTTTTGACCAGCCGTCTTTGGTGTGGTCAAAAACGAAAGTGATCAAACCACCTTCGACCCCGCGCCAGGTTGATTCCCAAGCATAGGGTTCTGTTCGAGGTTTGTCGTCGAAAAACAGTTTGTTTGACTCCTCGGCGTCTTCCGGTTTGTAATCGCAGGCCCAAACAACGGTTCTGTCGTCAGGAAATCGTAGCCGGAAACCAGAGGGACCCAGAAATGTGATTTTCGGCATGTGGACATATTGATGCCCCTCAAACGTTTCCAGCGTTGATCCGGGGACGCTATCTAAAACGATCTGCTGCCAATTCGCAGCATGCGCCATGCGGATATACATGTAGCCTGCACCCAGCATCAAGGTGCCGTGCGGCCCATCCTTATCTGGCACTTTTTTGTCAGACTGATTCTGGTCGGGAGTGGCAGCTTTAATCGTCACGGTCGTACAGAATGCAATCCACTCGACTTGCCGCAGATCGACCGAGGTGTTTTTTTTGGTCCACCCGCGCAGAGCGTTGGTCAACTGCGAGTTGTACCCATCGACTAGCGGCGCAATATCAGGATGGCGTAATATTTCGCCTAAGCGAATCAGAGCAGCACCTTCATCAGCGTGTTGCAGAATTGATAGATCAAATGGGCTGCGGACAAACAGTGGTTCGACTTGTTGATCGACTGCCGACTTCACTTTTGCAGAATCAGCATCCGATGCGGAACGATCGGACTTCGATGTCTGCGTAGCGCTCGGGGTTGCATTGGGGAGCGATGCAATTCGGGGAGATTGTGAATTTGCTTTTGGCTTGTCGGCCAGAGATATTGAACTGTAGAGCAATGCGGTAGCCAGAGTAATAACAACAATCATGAGCGTGGCGCATGTCGTCACGAGTGACGTGTGGTGATGGCGGACAGAACCTTCCTTAGTTCGCAACATTTGAAGCCTCCTTGCAAGGTAATCGGATGAGTTGGGCATGAGTGATGCCGGGCAGTCCAGAAACGAGTCATGAAATCGTAAAGCCAATTTTGCCAAACCGCGAATGTAGGTTTGGCTGTTCGTTTGCAAATGGCTGGCCAAATTATCAGCGGCGTATTCCTGATCGATGGCCAGCCGCCGAGCCGTCGCTTTGACTAACGGATGATAGCAGTGAAGGGCTACACAAAACTGGGAAATCAATCGTTGTAAAAAATCATGCCGTCGGATGTGGGCCACTTCGTGAGCCAAAACTGCAGCCAGTTCATCGTGCAACCACAGTCTCCAGGCAGTCGGAAACAGGATCACTGGCTTCAGAAACCCAAACGTGGCGGCGCTGTTTAATTCGGTGCTTTCTCGTAGTTCAATTTTGCGCCGGTAATTGCAACGAGTTTGAAACTCCTCCAACAGTCTAGCGACACCCTCGTCTGCAATGACGATGCTTTTTTTGTACAACCGATGCACGTGATACAGCGCTGCTGAGAACCGCAGCAGGTTGATGGCGATGCCGAAAAGTAAGATTGCAATGAAAACATTTAGGAAGATTCGTGGCGCAGCATCGACGGTGGTTATTGAAGTGGTAACGCTGTTGCTGATGCGATGCAGCCAAGTCACGGGAATGGACAAGCCGCTTGCAGTCGTTTTAACGGTAGTTTCCGATCCCGAGGTACGAGATGGGAAGGTCGCAGTGGCCTCAGGAGGTTTTGCGAATTTGGAGAATGTTTGGTCTGCTTGCGGCAGAGCACTGCTTGAAATTGGCCCAATGTACGGCAGGGGCAGAAATGTCAGCACGGTCACCAACAGAACGCAGCCCAAACCAACCCCGCCGACGCCTGCTCGGCTGGCGATGAAACGACTTGGAACACAGGATCGCACCAGCAGCACTCCAACGACCACTACCGAAGCGTGCAGCAGTGAAAAAACCAGGTCAATGCTCAGTGAATTCATGTTTCTGACTCCTCGTCGAGTATTTCTCGCAACAGAACACGCTCTTTGGCCGTCAGTCGCCGTCGCTTCAACACATTCAGCAATAATTGCTCGCGCGAACCTTTGAACACGCGGCGGACAAGATCATGTACCAAACTGTCCGAAACATCATCGAACGACCTTGCCGCACGATAAGTAAACGGCCGTTCCTGATTCGTCTTGATTAAGAATCCCTTGTCTTCCACGATTCGCACCAGGTTGGCGACCGTCACATAGGCTAGGTCTAGGCCTCGCTTTGCCAGTTGGTCACGAGCTTCGGATGCAGTCAACTCACCGTTTTGCCAAAACGCCTGCAAGACTTCCAATTCGCGATGAGTGAGTTCCTTTGCAGCGGGTCGGGCCATGAGGCGGTTCTCCTAAAACATTGATTTCATCGCTGAATTGACACGCTAATTTGGTTTAGCAAATTCGGATAACCAAATACCATGCAACGTTCCTCTTCGTCAAGGCGAGTTTCTCGCCATGATTTACGACAGGTCCGATTGGGCAAGCGATTTATTCTCAAAACTATTAAGCGCCGGGTGGCATTGCTGTCCCCACGGTGTGTCGTGGTAACGCGGTCGTTTTCATGGGCTTTTTCCGTTTGGTTTTCACCTGCCTTCGTCGGCATTCATCGTCGGGGCTCGCCCCGCTGAGGCCGAAGGCCCTTGGCCCCGACGAGGAAGGCCAGAGAAGGCCTGCAATGAGTCCCTCCCCTGCTCCCTCCAGTCCGAGCTGCCTTTGTTGGCCGATTTTGAGGGGTTTTGGCCCCTAATCGTTTCTCGTTCCCTCCTGCCAAATTGCGTGGTAAGATTATGTAGGTAGATATTAATATGGTACGACATAATCTAACTAACGATGCCGGGCAAAAACGGGAGCAAATTCTCACGCTCGCCCGTAAAAATGGGCTTCTGCGCCCCCGGGACCTGGAACCTCTGGGGATTGCCCCCGAGTACCTGAACAAGCTCTATGTGGAAGGCATCCTGGAACGACCCGGACGCGGACTGTATCGCCTGGCGAAGGCCAAATCAGGCCGCTTCGCGCAGCTCGCCGAAGTTGCCAAACGCACGCCGCAGGCTGTGGTCTGCCTGCTGTCAGCGCTGGCCTTTCACGGCCTGACCACAGAAAACCCGCATGAAATCTGGCTGGCGATTCCCAAAAAATCTCGTCCGCCGAAAATTGAGTATCCGCCCCTGCGCATTGTGCGATATGCTGATGCAGCGCAGCGGTTCGGCATCCAGGTCCATCCGCTTGACGGCGTGCAGGTGAAGATTTACTCTCCCGCCAAGACGGTGGCCGACTGCTTCAAATTCCGCAACCAAGTGGGACTGGATGTGGCGCTGGAAGCGCTGCGCGATTGCTGGCGTAAAAAGCTGGCCACCGGCGACGAGCTGTGGAAGGCTGCTAAAGTTTGCCGCATGACGCATGTCATCCGCCCCTACATGGAAGCTGTCATTTGAAATCCGGTCAGCCGAAAAGCAAGTTACCAGATTGTGTCCAAGCCGGATTCACACAGTAGCGATTGATAACGAGTTCGATTTTGCCAGCGCTTTGCAGTTGTTATGAGACACGGCGAATTCGGAAGCAATCCACTTATCGGACCAAGTGAATTGGTGTCCTAATGCTATGCAAAATCAATCGTGATTGCGCTAACAACCTAGTTCCCTGTGTGGCATTTGCATCGCCAAAGCGTGGGTTTTGCATGGCAAAAAGCTGGGGAACTAGGATTTGAAGCGGCCAAAAAATGAACGACTGCGCGTTGTACTTGCAGGACATTTGGGTAGCAGTTCGCGTCCCCGGAATGGTTTATATCAGGTCCGGGACCGATTTTCTATTGCGGTTGCAGGGCGACTATGGGGAGCTTGTGTAGCCCATTCTGCGTCAACTTTGCGTCAACTGTTTCGGCACCGAATCTGAACTGATCAGACACTGAATTTGAGTTCTTCACCCGCCGCATTTGGGTTGCGTGGCAACCATCAATTGTTTGTATCGCCTGCGCATCCATAATTAAGCCTAAATCGTCGTCTGATTCGATGAATTAGCACCGTTCGGGCAATAGCGACTTTAATCGCCAAGTCGTATCTAACCTGGATCAACAACTAAATTTCAAACGCTTTTGGACAACGGAAAGCGGTCTCGGCCGAACGGTGCGGCTGGCCTCTTGACTCTTAATTATAGACTGTCTAGTATTACGGCGTGACTACGATCCATGGCGACAAATTGCGCGGTCATTTGGAAGCGATGATCCTGTCGGCGCTCGAACGTGGTGACGCCCACGGACTGGAAATCCTGCACCGATTAGAGGCCGCTGGCTGTGGATTGCTGCAGCTCAAAGAGGGCTCGCTCTATCCGGCTTTATACCGGCTTGAATCCGCTGGCGACGTGCAGGCAGTTTGGGAAAAAGAGCAACACGGACGTCGCGGCGCGCGGCGCAGAATCTATCGGCTGACTACTAAGGGCAAGCGGCAATTGAGCGCGGGTCGAGCGGAGTGGCGACAATTTGTGCAGGTTTTGGGAACGATATTGGGAGGATTGACATGATCAAGATCCGCTTGTTTCGTGAGTCGATCCGTTGGATCGTGATGTTGTTATTGTTTCCGATTCAACTGCCGATTGAGGTGATCCGTGCAGAAGAACCCGTAAAAACTGCCAAAGAATCATCAAATCAGGTAGCTTCAGATCCCCAACGGCAGCATGTGATATCCATCGATCCAAAGCTGCTGGACACTTATGTCGGGCAATATGAGTTAGGCCCGAATGCGATTCTTGTGCTCGACCGCGAACGACAGCACCTTTTCGCTCAGATTACAGGCCAGCCGCGGTTGGAAGTCTTTCCCGAAAGCGAAACGAAATTTTTTTGGAAGATCGTTGAGGCGCACTTCACCATCCAGCAGGATGAGAAAGGGCAAGTTATCGGCCTGGTCCTTGGGCAAGGCGCCGACAAGCTAACCGCCAAGAAAATTTCGAAGGCGATCCTGCCTGAGGAAGATTTCAGGGAACCCAGCGAGTCGTTGAAGAGTCCTCACCTGGCGGCCTTGGCAAAGGAGTTAAAGAACGGCGATCACGTCGTGGTCGAGCAGTTTTGGAAAAATCTGCAGGAGAAAGCGCCGCTGATTGAGCCTATTCCCGACGACCCGCATGATTCTTGGGTGACGTTTGTTTGGCGCGGCAATGATAAAACACATCGTGTCGGCCTCAGCGGCGGTCTACCCACAGGCGAGAAGGACAAGCCTCTTGCCCATTTAGACGGTTCCGACATTTGGTATCGAACCGAACGGATTCCGAATGATGCTCGGTTCGCATATTCATTTCAAATTAACTGGCCTACGAATCTGCCAGAAGACCAACTAAGTCAGTTCAAACTGATGCTGCGATTGGTACCCAAACTCGATCCCTTGAATCCGCATGAGGTGACGATCCAGTCGAGCTTGAAATCGCTACTGGAAATGCCCGCAGCCCCCCACCAACCGTGGCTCGAACGAATTCCCGAAGTGCCTGAGGGGCAATTGGCGGAACGGAAGTTTCAAAGCGAAATCCTAAAACAGCAGCGCGTGTTGACGGTCTACACTCCTGCGAAACCCGACAGCGACGCAAAGAAGCCTGGGCTGCTTATTTTGTTTGATGGGCCGTCTTATGAATCAAGCGATGAGATCCCGGGACCGACAATTCTCGATAACCTGATCGACAAGGGCAAAATTCCACCGCTGGTGGCGGTATTCGTGACACACGCTTCACAAAATCGCGCAACAGAGTTGGCTTGCTCGGAACCGTTTGCCGACTTTATCGCTAAGGAATTGGTCCCCTGGTTGCAAAGCACGTATCACGTTAGTGCCGATCCAAAAAACACGATCATAGGAGGTCTGAGCCAGGGAGGGCTGATGGGGGCATTCTGTGCACTTCGTTACCCGGAGGTATTCGGTAACGTGTTATCACAATCCGGGTCCTATCAATGGTTTCCCGGTGCCCTTGGGGAATCGATTCCACCTGGCGCGGAACCGGGTTGGCTGACGCGCCAATATGCGATGGCGCCGCAGCAGCCGATTCGGTTCTATCTTGAAGCGGGGCGGTTCGAAGACAGTTTTCCTTTCAGCTTGCTCGCTGAAAACCGTCGTTTTCGGGATGTCCTAGAGGCCAAGGGATACGCCGTGCAGTATTCCGAATTCAGCGGCGGACACGATTATCAAACGTGGCGCGGGACTCTTGCCGATGGACTCATCGCGCTGACGGCTAAGCCAGCGCAAAACTGATCATCTTAATTGATTGAATAAAGACCCTATTACAGACCAATTCGCGAGACGAGTTGCTAGGAGCAAAACGAGATGGCTAACAACTTTTCAGAAGCAGCAAAGAAGGTTCTGGGCCGGGCTGAACTCGAAGCGCGTGATTTACATCACGAATACGTCGGCACGGAACACATCCTCTTAGGGCTTATTCAAATAGGCTCTGCCATTGTAATCGACGCCTTCAAGACATTGGGCATCGCTGCAGCTGAGGTTCGGCAAGAGATCGAACGGCTCGCCCAACGCGGTCCGAAACGCATCGCTACCGGCGCGCTCCCTATGACGACCCGGGCACAACGCGCCATCGAATTCGCCTGCGACGAGGCCGCTTTCATGAACGTTCCGTCCATCGACCCCGAGCATCTGCTTCTAGGGCTATATCGCGAGCGGGAAGGCGTGGCCCCTCGAGTTTTGCAAAACCTGGGTCAGCATATTGGTCAGGTCATCGAGGGAGTATTTCGCAATTTTCGGGAACGAATGCAATTGGTGGAACGCGCCGTTGGCCCCGTGCCGGCAGGCACTGCTTGGAAACAGGACGCACGTGAGGAACTGTTCGCGCATTTAACGGCAATCTATAGCGAAGAGTACGAACGACTGCACAATCCAGCGGCGGCGATGAAAGAAGCGGCCAGCCGCTTCGGTGATCCGTCAGAATTGGCCCAGGAATTGGCAGCAGTTTTGCCCGTGTCCGAGCGCCGCAGGCGCTACGTCGAAAACTGGTTCGGCTGGCGCGCGCCGGAATCAGCCGCGCAATTTATGTTTCGTCAGTCGCTACAGTCATTCATCATCCTGGCCGTCGTGTGTTTCGTCAGCATTGGGGCCACAGCATACTTCTCTGGTTGGCGAGGAGTATCGTGGGAAATTGTTCGGACCACGGCGGCAGTCCTAACATTTATGCCGACGGTTCAATTTGTGCTTGGTCTGCTTTACTATAAAACGCGTGATGCTCTGTACGGACCGATTTGGAGTTCCAAATCACTGAGCCGAGTAATTTTGTGCATTTTGTTGATCATAGCTGTCACTTTCATCGGTGGCATCAGCTTCGTCGCAACGACAACGTGGAACTGCGCCAGAGTTGCCCAGTCGCTGTTGCCGATGTGCGCAATCGCCTTAGTTGTCGCCGCAACGGAGTATGAATTGGCGCAATATCGCGGGCTGAGGGAGATTCGTGAAACTTTATGGGCGTGTTTGAACACGAAATGATTTTCTTTCTATTTCCAGCCAAATATAAATTTATGCATCGCTTAACCAACGCACTGGATAATCTGTCATTGACGGCCTCTCGTGTATGCCCGATAGGCCTTTCGGAACGGAACAGGGTGCAAAGGCACGACCATTCGTATCTTAATGGAATGGTTGCCCCCACTGCGGGCCAACTTCGTGCGCTTGTAATGCTTCAGGATATAGGAATCCATGGGCGCTTAATGTCTCCGTAATCTGGCTAGATGATTACAAGTCAGGCCGCAGAAAGCACTTTCAAACCACGCGTTATGGGAGGTCGAGATGAAGCGAGTCACTGGCATCGGCGGCATCTTCTTCAAGGCTAAAGACGCGCCTGCGTTGCAGGCCTGGTACAAGCGTCACCTCGGCATCGACGTGCAGGAATGGGGAGGTGCAGCCTTCAACTGGACCGATGCGGAGGGCAAACCCACCGCTGGGACCACTGCCTGGTTGATTGATCCTACGGAAAGCAACCACTTCGCTCCAAGCAAGGCATCCTTTATGGTCAACTATCGTGTCGAAGACCTTCACGGTCTTGTCAAGGTTCTTAAAGAAGAGGGCTGCAACGTCCTCGACAAGATTGACGAATCTGAATACGGTACGTTTGCCTGGGTCATCGATCCCGAGGAGAATAAGATCGAGTTGTGGCAACCGCCTCCCGGCCAATAAAGAAGGCGAATTGCTAAGCCGAGCCGTTTCGCGCGGCTCGCCGAGGTCGCCAAACGAACGCCGCAAGGAGTGGTCCGCCTGCTGGGCGCTGGCCTTTCACGAGATGACCACGGAAAACCCGCATCAGATCTGGCTGGCAATCCCCAAAAAAACTCGCCCGCCGAAAATCGAGTATCCGCCACTGCGGATTGTGCGATATGCTGATGCGGCGCAGCGCTTCGGCATTCAAGCCCATCGGATTGACGGTGTAGACGTGAAGATTTACTCTCCCGCCAAGACGGTGGCCGACTGTTTCAAATTCCGCAACCAAGTGGGACTGGATGTGGCACTGGAAGCGCTGCGTGACTGCTGGCGCAAAAAGCTGGCCAGCAGCGACGAACTTTGGAAGGCTGCCAAAGTGTGCCGCATGACGAACGTAATCCGTCCCTATATGGAAGCTGTGATTTGAAATCCGGAGAGTACAAAAACAATCAGCCAGATTGTGTTCTAGCCGGATTCACACAGAGTAGCGATTGATAACGAGGTCGATTTTACCAGCGTTTTGCAGTTGTTAAGAGACACTTCGGAAGCAATCCACTTATCGGACCGAGTGAATTGGTGTCCTAATGCCATGCAAACTCTATAGTGATTGCGTTGACAACCTAGTTCCCTGTGTGGCATTTGTGTCGCCAAAGCATGGGTTTTGTGTGGCAAAAAGCTGGGGAACTAGGATTTGAACCTAGACTAAATGGTCCAGAGCCATTCGTGCTACCGTTACACTATTCCCCAGAATCTCCGATTCAGGGCAGTTAAGCGTAAAGCGGCCGTCGGGGTGCGTCAATAGAATTGCCACCATTGCCTTCGCTGCCGCCGGTTGACGCTCCCGGTGAAGCCTTCGTAAAATCGAGGATCGCGCGGCAAGATGGGTTCGCGGGTGATCTTGGCTGCGGCAAACTGTTTGCACCGCGCCCTAGTCCTTACGGTGCCTGCCACCTTGTGGGCTCTTATGGCCATTTTGGAATATTTGAATGGCGATCGCACCGGTCAGCAGCTGACCCTGCCTGAGCAAAAATCTATTTTGGGCCGGCATCCAGAGTGTGATATCGTGCTCGATCAGGGAGCCGTCAGCCGACAACATGCGCAAATCTCGTACATCGACGGCGAGTATGTCATCGAAGATCTTCGCAGTCGCAACGGCACCTTGGTAAACGGCCAATTGGTGCAAGCGCCGCAGCCGCTGCACGACGGCGATGAGTTGAAAATCTGCGATCATACGCTGGCGTTCCACTCGGACAATGCGCCCGCTCGGGCGGCGGTCGGCGCCGGTGCGGCGGGGGACGGGGCGGCGCTGGAAGCCAGCCCGTTTGAAGTCACGGAAGATAATGCCCAGGTGAGCCGCAGCAGCACGGTGATGTGGAAGATCGACCTGACTTCCAGCGCCGATACCGCGCGGCTGACGGTGAACCCGGAAACCAAATTGCGGGCTTTGATCGAGATCACGCAGAATCTCAGCCAGGCGACGGCCTTGGAACAAATTTTGCCGAAGGTGCTGGACAGTTTGTTCAACATTTTTGCGCAGGCCGATCGGGGTTTTGTGGTCCTGTGCACGGCCGAAGGCCGGTTGATTCCCAAAGCGTTTAAGCAGCGCAAGGGAAAAGAAGAGGAAGGCGCCCGGATGAGCCGGACCATTATTAACGAGGTGGTCAAGCAGCGGCATGCCATTCTTTCGGCCGATGCCGCCAGCGACGCGCGCTTTGAGCTGAGCCAAAGCATTGCCGATTTCCGCATCCGCTCCATGATGTGTGCGCCGCTGGTCACCGGCGAGGGGAACGTGCTGGGGGTGATTCAAATCGACACGCTCGATCAACGGGCCCGTTTTACCAACGACGATTTGGACGTGCTGGCCAGCGTGGCTTCGCAGGCGGCGTTCGCGATTGAGAATGCTCGACTGCACGAACGGCAACTGCAACAGCAAAAAGTGCAGGCCGATTTGAACGCCGCCCGACAAGTGCAAAAAAGCCTGCTGCCCACTGCGCCGCCGATGGTGGAGGGTTATCAGTTTTTCGATTTCTATGAAGCGGCCAACGAAGTCGGCGGCGATTTTTACGATTATGTGCCGCTGCGAGACGGCCGCGTGGCGGTGGTGCTGGCCGACGTTTCCGGCAAAGGCGTGGCCGCCGCGTTGGTGATGGCCAAGCTGTCCGCCGAGGTTCGATACTCTCTCGCCAGCGAGCCCACGGCCGCCGAGGCGGTGAACCGGATCAACGAAAGTTTTTGTAGCGCCGGCTGGGAAGGCCGCTTTGCCACGTTTGTGCTGGCACTGTTGGACCCAAAAACGAATATGGTCACCCTTGTCAACGCAGGGCACATGCCGCCGTTTGTGCGACACGGCGTTGGCAAAGTTGAAGAAGTGGCTCCGGAGATTTCCGGTCTTCCTTTGGGAGTTACCGATGGCTTCACGTATGACGCCGCCGAGCTGACCTTAGCCCCCGGCGAAGTCATTACACTGTTTACTGACGGCATTAGCGAAGCTCTGAATCCCGACAACGAGCTGTACACCCTGGAGCGGCTGAAAGCGCAAGAAGAAAAGGACGCCGAAAACGCTGCCACGCTGGGTCGTACGATCTTAGACGACGTGAAGCGGCACGCCAACAATCGGGCTCAAAGTGACGACATGTGCCTAGTGGTTTTCGGCCGCGATGCGTAACATTCTCGTCTGCCGGCTGGTGTAAATTTTGTGAATGGGGTGGCTGTCCTCAGCCGCAGAGACAGCGGCCACTCTATCCGTCACGCCTTCCAGAGATGCACTGCTACCCCATGGTCAGCACGACACGGAACCGAGCCTTCCCGCTGATCATCCGGTCGTAACCTTCGGCCGCGCGATCGAACGGCAACACTTCGTTCATCGACCGCACGCCGCTACGGGCGCTAAAGGACAGAGTATCTTGCGAATCGATCGAAGTGCCGCTGTACCAGCCTTTAACCGACCGGCAGCCCGTCAACAGAAATATTGGCGACACTTCCATCGACGAGTCCGCTCCAATCACCAGGATCGTGCCGTTCATGGCCAACCCATAGGTGATGGCGCTCATTGCTTCGCCGCTGGTCACGGTAGCCAAAATCGCTTTGGCGCCGCCCAGTTTCTGCAGTTCCGCCGCGGCATCGCCGGCTGCGCTGTCAATGTAAATCGCCGCACCCAATTTTTTGGCCAGCGGTTCCTTGTCTTTTCCCCTCGCAATGGCCACGGTGCGAAAACCCATCTTCGCGGCGTATTGCACGCCTAAATGTCCCAGCCCGCCCAGGCCGAAAACGGCCACGACGTCGCCGCCCCGCGCGCCGCTGTTTCGTAGTGCGTTGAAAGTCGTCACGCCAGCGCACATCAAGGGCGCAGCCTCGACGGGCGATAAATCATTTGGCATCAGCGCGACCGAACTGGCGGGCGCGACCATGTATTCGGCGTATCCGCCGTCGTGCGAAATGCCGGTGGTTTTGAGATTGCTGCAGGCAAAAAATTCGCCGCGGCGGCAGAAATCGCAGTAGCCGCAGTTACCGCCGAACCAACCCACGCCCACGCGCTGCCCCTTCTGCCATGCGGCCACCCCCTGCCCTACGGCATCGATGACGCCCGCCACTTCATGACCGGGCACGCGTGGGTAGGGAATGTTCGGAAACGATCCTTCTTTCACAATGCTATCGCTGTGACAGATGCCGCAGGCTTGCACTTTGATCCGGACCCAGCCGGCGGCGGGTTCCGGAATGGGCCGTTCGACTAATTCGAAAGGACCCTTCGGACGCGAAACTTGCGCCACGCGCATGGTAGCCATGAAGCTCTCCTTCGCTGGTTTGCATAGGTGTAGGTGATTTTTCTGTCCGCCTCTTAAGCCGATTCCAATCAGCATCCGCCTAATTCTGCCCGTTAGCAACCCACCCCGTTATCTGAGTGCAAGAATGTGCACCCAAACCCGAACGGTTTTCTGACTTTTCTTGATTATTTGCCGCGGCTTGGTCCAACCGGGCCGGCATAGCTAGAATAGAAATTGGGAGTTCGCAATCGGCTGCTCCCGCTGCCTTTGTTCTGCCGTTGTGCTCGCGGTTTTTCAGGCCGCGAAGGTGTTTTTCACGTGTCTGTTGCGTTCGAACATCCCTGGTATCTGACGCTGCTGCTATTTGCGCCCGTCTTGTGGGCGTTGGGCTATCGCAGTTTGGCCAGTTTTGGCGGCTTGCGGCGAGCGGTCATCCTGACACTCCGCACCGCCGTATTCGTGCTAATTGTCCTGGCGCTTGCGCAAATGCAAAATGTGCGCACCAGCGACCGTTTGACGGTGTTATATTTGCTGGATCAATCGATCAGCATCCCGGAAACTCAGCGGATCGCAATGTCGGAGTATGTGAATCAATCGATCGCGCAGCATCGCAGCGCGCAGCGGCAAGATCGGGCCGGGGTGATCATGTTCGCCAAAGAGCCGGCCGTCGAAAATCCACCCGTCGACGAAAACCTCCGCCTGACTAACCACGCAGAAACGTCGCTTGACGGTAGTTACACTAATCTGGCCGGCGCTATGCGTTTGGCCATGGCCACGCTGCCGGCCGATTCCGCTGGCCGCGTCGTCATCGTCACCGATGGCAACGAAAACCTGGGCAACGCAGCCGAGGAAGCCCGGCAACTGGCCGCCCACGGCATGGGGATCGACGTGGTTCCCATTCGTTACCAGGCGCGGTCGGAAATCGCGGTCGAAAAGCTGTCGCTACCGGCTGAAATTCAAATTGGCGTGCCGTTCGAACTGCACGTGGTGTTGGCAAATCTGGCGTCCGACATGCCCGAGGCCAAATCTATCCCGGCCCACGTGCAGATTTTTCGGAAGTCCGACGGCGACGAACAGCAGTTGATCGATCAACCCATCGAACTCCCGCCTGGCAAGCGGGTGTTCAGCCTGCGCGAAAAAATCGACGTCGCCAATTCTTACACGTACACGGCCCGCTTGGTGCCCGACAATCCCGCGGACGATTACTTGAAGGAAAACAATGTTGCTACTGCCTTCACGCAGGTGCGGGGCCAGGGGCGGGTGCTGTTTATTGTGGATGCGCTGCGGCCGGACGATTTCCGCCCGCTGATCGAGCGCCTGCAGCACGAAAAGCTGGAAGTGCGGGTAATGACCACGGACGACCTGTTCGCATCGCTGGGCCAATTGCAGGCGTTCGACACCGTCATTTTGGCCGACGTGCCGCGGGAAGATTTCACTGATTCGCAAATTAAAATGCTGGTGACCAACACACAACAATTGGGAGCGGGGCTGATTATGCTGGGCGGTCCCAACAGTTTCGGCGCCGGCGGTTGGGCTCATACCGAACTGGAAGAGGCGCTGCCCGTCGATTGCCAGGTGAAAGACCCCAAGGTGCGGCCGGTGAATGCGGTGGCTTTGGTAATTGATCGATCGGGCTCGATGACCGGCGAAAAGCTGGCCATGGCAAAAGCCGCCGCCGGCGCTTCGGTCGACATGTTGTCCGACTCCGATTATGTCACCGTCATTGCGTTCGACGCGGTCGCCTTCCCGGTGGTGCCATTGGTTCGCAAAGGCGATTCGCAAACCATCAAATCGCGGATCGATGAATTGGGCGCCGACGGCGGCACCAACATGCAGCCGGCCATTATGATGGCACACGAACAGTTGCAGCACGCCGCCGATGCCACGGTTCGGCACATGGTGATTATGACCGACGGCGAGACCGAGGGCAGCGATTATCCACAACTCATCCAGCAGTTGCACCAGGAAAAAATCACCACCTCAACCGTGGCCCTGGGCGCCGATGCCGACTTTGCACTGCTGGAGCAAATGGCCCACGCCGGTGGCGGACGCTACTACAATGCAAAGGTGCCCCGTGTGCTGCCTCGCATTTTTCAACAAGAAACACGACTTGTAACCCGGCCGCTGGTTTTCGAGCGCGAGTCGGGCTTGCAGCCGCAAATCAAATTTCCGCACGAAATTCTCAAAGGCATCGCGACGCCGCCACCGCCCATCACGGGTTTTGTATTGACCACGCGGAAAGAAAACCCGTTGGTCGAAGTGCCGCTGGTTTCGCCGCTGCCGGTCGAAGACGAAAACCGCAGCCTGTTGGCGACGTGGACGTACGGCCTGGGAAAAGTGGTGGCCTTCACCACCGATGCCGGGCACCGCTGGGCCAGTCGTTGGACCGATTGGTCCGATTACGACAAACTATTTAGCCAAATGGTCCGCTGGTCGTTGCGTCCGGCGGGTAATCAGGGACAGTATGTGATCGATTCGGAAGTCCGCGATGGCAAACTGCGGCTGACGATCAACGCCTTCGATCAGAACGACAATTATCTGAATTTTCTTACGCCTAGCGGCAGTGTCATCGGGCCCGACATGCGGTCGCACGCGGTGCAGCTTCGCCAGACTGCGCCGGGCCGCTACGTGGGCGAAGTGAATGTGCCCGACGCCGGCAGTTACTTTTTCACGCTCACGCCGTCGCCGGGGTCGGCGCCGATATTGAGCGGAGTCAACGTCCCCTACTCTTCCGAATTTCTCGACCGGCAATCGAACGACCATTTCCTGGCCGAACTGGCGGGCATCACGCCCGCCGGAGGCCGGCCGGGACGAGTGATCCAGGATGAAGACCACTACGGCCTTCCCGGTTTGCTCTCGGCCGACGTGTTTCGGCACGATTTGCGTCCGGCCGTCAGCAGCCAAGATGCGTGGCCGCAGTTGCTGTTATGGGCCAGTTACGTTTTCCTGTGCGACATTATTGTGCGGCGAGTCCGATTTAATTTCGGCTGGCTCGTGCGGCTTCCCCAGCGTATTCGCAACCGTTTTCTGCGGCGCCAGACGCCGGCGGTGATAGAAACGATTGCCCGGTTGCGCAGCCGCAAGGCGGCGGTTGTAGAATCAGTGGGATCGCAGAAATCGTCCTTGCGCTGGGAACCCGTGGCTGACGGTCATGAGTTTTCAAGAGGCTCGACTACCGCCCTGCTCGAGGCGACGACGATGAATGAAGACAAGGCACTGGAGAAACCACCCATGGCTGCCGCGGCCGGTGAGGAAGCTGCTTCGGAAGAGTACACCACGCGTTTGCTCAAAGCCAAACAGCAAATCAGCCGGCAACTTGACAGGCACTGAAAGCGCCGCGAACATAAGGGCCGGCTCCGTCGATGCGGTAATGCCAACGGCTGTGTCCTTGGGGGATGCCAATGCACCATCGCAAGCTCTGGTCGATTGCGCTCGCCCTTTATGCGCTCTACAGTTGCCGAAGTGCCATTGCGCAGACCAAATCGGATTTTCCCCACGCGCATTGGGCCGGAATCAACTTTCCAACCGGCTGGTCGCTGTTGAGAGAGGGGGAAGCCGCGGGAACTATCGAGCAAGATGCGAAGCATCCGCAGCGCACCAGCCCACATCTGTTGCACATCAGCGTTACCAAAACCGCGGACTCCGGCAAAGGCCGCGCCGGCGCGACCAACAGCACGCCCATCGACGTTTACGACGACCACTGGTACGACATCAGCTTTTCCGCCGTCACGGAGGGCGGCTCGATCGGCCTGGTTTTTTCGCTCGAAACAGCGGAGGGCAAAGTTCTGGCACGAACCACGCTGCCGGAAATTGGCCACAGCGAACGAGATAACCCCGACACACCGGCTGAGGCCGCGGCCAGCCCCTGGCGGAATTACACGGTTAGTCTTCATGCCCGCGGGACCGATTCCCACGCGCATTTGGTCATTACTCCCATCGAGCCGACTTCGATTTGGCTGGACGATTTAAAGCTGACACCGCGAACCGTAACACCGTCGTCTGCCAAATAATGGAGCGCGCATGAAATTCCGGTGGCAATTGTTTGCCGTGGGTGCGGTTGGATTTATGACGGCCTATGCCGCGGTGGTCATGTTTGCGCAAAATCCGTCGGATTCGAATCCATCGGCTTCGAAACCGGCAGTTTCGAATCCGGCGGCGCCTTCCACGGATGAACAGCAAGAAATGTTGCGGCGCGATGGGAACCGCGGCATTCGGGTTCATGATCCATCCACCATCGTCAAATGCAAAGATGAATTTTGGGTCTTTGCCACGGGAACCAACACGCCGTCGTTTCATTCCAAGGATTTAGAACATTGGATCCGTGGTCCGCGAGCCAACGCCAATCCTCCGGCTTGGGTCAAGCAAGCGATTCCGCGCAACCGCGGCAACGATTTTTGGGCGCCCGACATCATTCACGTGGGCGATAAGTACCTGCTGTTCTTTGCCGCGTCGAGTTTTGGAAAAAACACTTCGGCGATCGGCGTGGCCACGAATCCAACGCTTGATCCTTCGGATCCCGCTTACCATTGGACCGACGGTGGCATCGTCGTGCAATCGAAAGAAACCGACGATTTTAATGCCCTTGATCCGGCCGCCTTTTTGGATCAAGACGGGAAGCTGTGGCTGTCATTTGGTTCTTTTTGGAGCGGCATCAAGCTCATCGAGTTGGACCCCGCCACCGGCTTGCGCATTTCGCCCGACTCGCCGATGGTTTCGTTGGCGCACTGGGATTCCATCGAGGCGCCGTACATTTATTTTCACGACGGCCGCTATTACCTGTTTGTGAACCAGGGACTGTGTTGCCGCGGAGTCAACAGCACGTATCGCATTTGCATCGGCCGGGCCGATAAAGTTACCGGGCCGTACCTCGACAAAGACGGGAAAGACATGTTGCTTACCGGTGGCACGATTCTGCTCGATCGTGACGGACCGTTCATTGGTCCCGGTCACGCGGGAATCATCGAAGATCAGGGCAAATATTGGTTCAGTTGCCACTTTTACGACGGCACCGATCGCGGCGTCAGCAAGTTGAGCGTCCGCCCACTTACTTGGGGCGCCGACGGTTGGCCAGTGGTGGGCAAGCTGGACGAGGCACAGTAACGGCAAAGCAGTCGTGCGGCAGCGGGTGAAAAGGCAAAGAGAAACAGCGCGTTGAGCTTCCGCTATTTTTTCAAAATGGTAAATAAGTTGCTGAACTTGTCGGTGAACAGAGGCACATCGTAGTCGGGCTGGAGATATTCTGCCAACAGCACGGGCGGCACGGCCGCCAAGAAATTTTGGTTGCGGGTGAGCATCATAAAATCGGTGCGGTAGAGCAGCTTTTCCGGCTCGTAGTCGGTCATGACCCGCGTCACGCCCAGGCCGTATTTTTTGGCGACGGCGTTGATGACCGGCGCCAGGTTGATGTACCGATTGGTAATGTTTACGACAATCACGCCGTCGGGATTGAGGTGTTTCAGATAGATGGCGAAAGCCTCGTCGGTGAGCAAATGCACGGGAGGAGCATCGCCGGTGAAGGCGTCCAATGCCAACACGTCGAAATGTTGCGGCTGGCCGGCGGCCAGTTCACGCTCTAATGCCAAGCGGGCGTCCGATAACACCACGTCGTATGGACAGAGGCAATCGCTTAAAAACGTAAAATAATGGTGGGCGATGTCGTTCACTTGCTCGTTGATTTCGTAAAACCGAACGTACTGCCCCGGCTTGGCATACGTGGCCACCACGCCCACGCCCATGCCTACAACGCCGAAACGAGCGCCGGGCAGATTTTGAAAGTACTTCAGGGTTTGGCCGATGCCGGTATGCTCCGCGAAATAGGAAATTGGAATGCGCCGCTTGTCCGGCGCCATGAACTGTCGTCCGTGCCGAGTCGTGCCGCTAACAAACGTGCGATGGTGCATGTCGGGATTGTCACGGTCGCTTTCCAAGACCGAAACGGTGCCGTAGAAATTCCTGGCCCGGTAAATGGCCTCGGAGCTGCCGCTGGCAGTTTCGATTAACCAATGGACACTTCCGAGTGCCGCAATTCCGACGGCCGCAAATGCCAGCCACTTTCCGAGATTGCGCGGAGGCGCGTTGCCGGCCCAGCGAAGGATGCCCTCAATCAAAACCGCTGCGGCCACGATCAGGCTGGCCCCGAGGGCTAAGGTCCATTCGAAATGGGTGCGGAAAATATGCGGCGCAATCAGGGTTACAAACACGCCTCCCAGGGCACCGCCGGCCGAAATCAGCAAATAAAATTCTGTTAAAAAGCGGGGCGCCGGGCGCAATCGGACCAACTGACCGTGACACACCAGGCAGGCGAAAAACATGGTGCTGAAATAGAGCGCCAGCTCATGCACAAACGTCATCCGAATTTGGAATAGATCGAACAGATCGTCCGCCGCGCCGGCAGATAAAATCAGTAGCGCTAGTGCCGCCACGCCCATCAGCATGGGCCGATACCAGCGTGGATGATCGAAGCAAATGATGAACGTCAACAAATACAACGATAGCGGCACGACCCATAAAAACGGAATCACGGCCACGTCTTGGCACACGTAATTGGTGGTGGCCAACAACATCAGCGATGCGCAAGCAGGCAGCGCGATCCACAGCATGCGCCGACCGACGGTGGGCCGTTGTGCAACAAGCGTTAAGCGATGGACGTCGGTCAGAGTGTCATGGGTCGCAAGGGCTGCCGCGCCAGCCGCGCCCGGTTCGGTTTGCGGCAACCGTAAAATCCACACGGCGCATGCGCCGCACAACGCCGCAAACAATCCGAAAGCCGCGGTCCACATTCCCGCCTGCGTGTCGGAGGCGAAGGCCGGTTCGAACACGAACGGAAAAGTTACCAGCGCCGCCAACGAGCCGGCGTTGGACAGCGCGTACAGCCGGTAAGGCGAGCGCCCCGGCCATGCCCGCGCAAACCAGGCTTGCACCAAGGGGCCCGTGGTCGAAAGCAAGAAATAGGGCATGCCGACTGTGGCCGCCAGAAGCCATAAAATGCGACCTGTGGGATGGCTGGGATCGAGCGGTTTCCAACTCACCGACGGCGCGATCGTGGGCAGTGCCAGTGCCAGGGCCAGTGCAATGAGCGAGAGATGCACCACGCCCTGCTTGCGTGGGGAAAAAAATCGCGTCAGTATATGGGCGTATGCGTACCCGCCGAACAGCGTCAATTGAAAAAACAACATGCAAGTTGTCCAAACCGCGGGGCTGCCGCCGAACCAGGGCAAAATGAACTTACTAATCAGCGGCTGCACCTGAAACAACAAAAAGGCGCTAACCAGAATGGTCAGCGCAAACATCAAACCCAGCCATTGAGGTCCGCCGCCGGTGACCAGCGGTTTTGTCTGCTCGTGAAAGATGGTAGGCAACCGGCGAACGGGCCCTTCCACTGGCGACGACCTCGCAGCCGAAACTGCGGTGGCCTTTGCTTCGGGTGAAGTCAATTCGGCGACATGGATGTCACTCTTAGGAGTCGCAGGAAGCGCAGGCATCGAAGGCGATGCCGGAAGAGAATCGACACTCATTGAGGTTTTATGGCGGGATAAGATGGTGGGAGGGAGCGTGAGAAAATGGCGGGGAAAGATGAGCAAATTCGATGCCGACCCTAAAAAATGCTCTAGCGGCGCTCTTCCGCCGCCCTTGTAGGCGGTATGCCAATCATCTCGCGCAGAAAATCAGCACATCTATCCGTCTCGTTTTTTCCGCACCTTTTACGACTCTCGGCCGATCCCCGGATTCGTTCAGTGCCGGAATAGCGCCAATAGAATCTCCAGGGCAATCAGCAAAATTACGGTGATCTCCAGCAGCTCTACCCGGACCGTGGACGATTGATCGCTGACCACTTGGTATGCTCCCTCGACGACATCCAGCGAGGCGCGAATGCTTTGTTCCCATTCGTTCAAATGGAAGCGAGCGGCGATCATACGATAGACCCGAGCTAAATACTGGTCGCCCACCATTTTGAGCGCATTGGTGGTGCGTTCGAATAAGTTAATGGCGTCAATTCGCAGTTCTCCCAATTGACGCAGGGGGCGGCTGTGGCTGCGCCAAAATGGCAACACGCGTTGGACGGTGCGATGAATGGTTGTGTACGCCGCCGCGAGCCGCTCGTCCAGCAAGTTGTCGATGTAGCGGTACTCCAGCAATTGCAAATTGGCGAACTCGATGGCCTGCAGCGTTTCTTCACAGTCTCGGTCGATCAATACCGAAGCTGACCAGGCGGCCAACAGCACGTCGCCGGGGGTGTAACTGATGCGCGATTGCAGGGCCGCTTCGATCTCGCTGGAGCTCAGCGGTTCCGATTCCAAACGCACCAGCCCTGCCAGCCAGCCGGCATGATTTTCCAATAGCGCCTCTGGTGGCGGAACGGCATCGCACGGCGGAATTTGGAACACGAAATATTCTTCCCCGAGCGGACTCCAGTCGGGGTCTTGGATTGCGGGCCGCAGCTTTTGGAACAGTTCCGCCGTTGCCGAGCGGGCGGTATCGACCAGCGATTGCGGATCGGCCAGTGCGCCTGCTAGCCGCGCCAATGCTGCAGCAGTTAGTGCGAAGGGAATTTGTAACGACACGCTGACGCCGCCGAAATCGAAGACAATCGCTTCGGCGGCAGTTTGAACCGCGTCTAATTCCGGCAGCGTGATGGGGGGCACGCGCAGCGGATACCGCAGCGGCGCCGGCCGATAACCAATGGAACTGGGCGTGCGCCGCCGCCGCGCCAACTCTTCGCTTTGTGTCGGCAACAACTGCCGCGCACGTTCCAAATTGATTTCGTCTCCCCAATCGAACGCCACGAATACGTGCAGCGTGCCGCGTAAGATCGATTCGTCGTTGAGCATCTTTTGAATATAGCGGGGATTAGCCGCGAATGCAGGCATTTGATTCCAACTCGGCGCAGCATTATCTTTCACGCCATTTCGCCGCCCGCCAGCAGTTTTTCCAGCCGGTCCAAAAAAAGCCGCTGATCGGGATGGATTAACCGCACTGCTTCGTCGAGCGGGAAAAACTCGGCCCGATCGACCTCCCAACTGGCCGCACGCGGCGTGGCATTGACCGGCGCTGCAATGGCAAAGGCGTGAACCCGTTTGCGGCTGCGAGTGTAATCGATGTGCCCCAGCGGTGCTAAATTTTGTGCCGACGAAGTATTCTCAACCCTGGCCGCCGCCGTTTCCGATTGGCCCACGTCCACGCCGGTTTCTTCCAGCGTTTCCCGCACCGCTGCCGCCGCCAAGGTTTCGCCTGCGTCGGGCAATCCTTTGGGAATGCTCCACGGCGCCCGCCGATTGTAATTGCCCGACGGGTGCACCAGCAGCACTTCCAACCGTTCACCCAGCCGGCGATAAACAAGCAATCCTGCCGATTCAATCATGCTGTGGCTCGCAACTCGGTTCCTTAACAACAGATTCGAAGTCAACCATAGATTGGCTTTTCGCCGCTGATTGTGGCCCTACACTCTTCTAGTGCGGTGCCGAGGCAAGCCCCTTCCCCTTTTGTTGAAATCCCAATTTACCTCTGTTAGAATCTGGGGCAATCGCCAACTGAATTTATAGCCTTGGGTCCATAAAATCTCGGTCGGTCGATTTCCCACCCTCCGTTTGCCGCGTTTCGGGGATCGCGACAGTTTCCCATTGCCCCCCGGTTGTTTGTCCCCCCGATGTCGAGTTTTTTGGCGATCTGGCAGGCTCCGGAGCAACTCGCCTCGTGCTTTCCACCCCCTACACATTCTCTGAGAAAATTTACCATGAACAAGATAAGTGTGCGGTTGGCATGCGTTACGAATTTGGCACTCATCACATTGTTGTGGAACACGATGACTTCCGCGTCGCGGGCCGACTCGTTTGATTTATTGGTCAGCAATTATTTCGGCAGCAGCGTGCAGCAAATTGGGGACTCGGGGTCGAATTTCACCACCCTTGTTCCTTCCGGAAGCGGCGGCCTGAACCTAACGACGGGAGTCACCATAGGCCCGGACGGCAATGTTTATGTCAGCAGCAACACAGTTAACGACGAGAATCCCAATGGCGTCGGCCAGGTGCTCCAATACAGCCCCAATGGCACTTTCTTGAGTGCGTTTGCCACGCTGCCCGATGATTACAGCCCAGCCGTTGGAGGGTACATTCCCGCGGCGCCCGCGCACCTGCAATTTTACAACGGCTCCTTGTACGTGGCAGATAACAACGGCGACAGCGTGGAACAGTTTGCCGTAACCAAAAATCCCACCACGGGAGCGCTCACGGCAGCCGCTTCTCCCACGGATGCCGCTTCTGGTTTGTATGGCGCTGGCTCGTTTACCATTGCTCCCAATGGCGACCTCTATGCCAGCAGTTTTGCCGGCCCGCTCTACGGCGATCCAGCAGGTTCTCCGCCTTATGTGCCCGCCGTGGTAAAGGTTAGCAATGGCGTGCAAACCAATTTTGCTTACCCGGCAACCGACGAGTCAGGCAACACGGCAAGCCCTGTATCTCCGTTAGATCCAGCGGGTTTGCTGTTCGTCCACAATACGTTGCTGGTGGTCGACCTGGAAGGGAATAACATTTTGAAGTACGACGCCAACGGGAATTACAAAGGCGTGTTCGCCACCATTCCCGGTCCGGCGGACGTGCCTAATAATTTTCCCTCCGACTTGGTCTTGAGTCCGGACGGCAAAAGCATTTACGTGGCCGTGCTGGGCGATGGCAACCCGATGAATCCGATGGATCCCAATCCAACGCCGGACGGCAAAGTGCTTCAATACAGCTTCACCATCGACTCCGATGGTCTCGTGCAGGCAAGCGGCGATCCCACGACCATTGCCTCGGGATTTGCCGCCTCGTCGGTCGCAATTGGCGTGCGGCGGGGGGATTTGAATTTAGATGGCTTGGTCGATGCCGCCGACGTCCAAGCATTGACTAGGGCCTTGGCCAATTTGAGTGATTTCGAATCGCTGAAGCAATTAACCGACCAACAATTGGATACCATCGCCGACGTCAACGGCGATGGGAAGATTACCAACGCAGATTTGCAGGCGCTATTGGTTTTGCTGCAGAACCAAGGGGGCTCGTCGACCGCGAGCGTTCCCGAACCCAACGCTGTTGCGCTGGCCGGCCTGGCGCTGGCGGCACTCGGTTTCCACACCCGTCGTCGGCGATCGCTGAAATGACCACCCCCTGCCCTATCTATTTTCAATCGCCAGCGACTTTCAAATGTCCGCTTGATGCCTGCGATGGGCGTCGGGCATTCACGCTAATCGAGTTGCTGGCCGTGATTGCCATAATTGGATTGCTGATGGCGCTCGCCTTGCCGGCGGTGCAAAGCGCTCGCGAAGCATCCCGGCGTTCCGAATGCGCCAATAATTTGCGGCAGTTGGGAATTGCGGCGCATCACTATCATGCGGCACGCGGCAGCTTGCCCAGTGGCTTCGATTCCAAGGCCGATCCCGGCGATCCGGCCAACGCCTGGACGTTTTATCGCTGGTCGGCGCTGGCGCATTTGGCCCCCTACCTCGAAGAGAAAAACGCCGCCAGCCTGTTGAATTTAGAGGCGCCGCTGTACGCGCCAAATGCCGACGGAGTGTTTGTCGCCAATGCCACGAACATCCAGGGCATCGCGCAAGTGATTTCACTGTTCCTGTGTCCCAGCGATCACGGCCAAGTGGTTTCGCCAGGCTTTGCTCCCACGAATTATGCCGTGTGCGGAGGAACCGGCCTGAACGGAGGCACCCCGTTGAACACGGATGGGCCGTTTTTTGTCAACTCGCACATTAAGTTCGCACAAATCACTGATGGCGCCAGCAAAACGGCATTGATGTCGGAAAGCACGCTGGGCGTGCTCGGCAACTCGAACGTCACGAAAGGCAACCCGCGCACAGATTATAAATTTGTTCTCAGCGCGCCTCTGACCGATAACGCTTGTGCCGCCGCGACGCAATGGAATTTCACCGATCCGCGCGGCTTCGCCTGGGTTAGCGGGGAATTTCGCTGTGCCATGTACAACCACTATTACCCGCCAAACCACGTCCTGCCTGACTGCATGGGCGCACTGCGAGGCGGCGGCCCCCAGTACGAGTTTACCCCGTTCGGTTGGCGCACCGCCCGCAGCTTGCACCAGGGTGGCGTAAACTTATTGTTAGCGGACGGCTCTACACACTTTGTGTCGGATACGATCAGCACGGCTTTATGGAAGGCCCTGGCCAGCCGCGCTGGCGGCGAGCCGACGGGTTTGCCGTAAGCAGAATATGCACCAAACGAAGCCATAACTGTGCGAATCTGCATATCAAACCATCGTGAAATCAATAAAAGCCGTGTCCCAACGAACTGACTTTTACACGCCCCGTTTCCACCGTTGTCAACCGCGCCTACCCCAGCGATACTTAAGGAAATGAGCCAGGCACATACCACCGGTGAAACGGCTCCCCTTGGCGCCGGTAGCGGCGCTGCCGGCAGCGGTGTTGACAAAGCCGGCTTCGATCTCGATCTTTCCGGCCGCCAGTTGGGTGATTATCGCCTGCTGCGCCGCCTGGGGCGCGGGGCAATGGCTGACGTTTACTTAGCCGAACAAGGTTCGCTTCGCCGGCAAGTGGCTTTCAAAGCGCTCAAGCGCGAGCTGGCTAACGACCACACCTATGTCCGCCGCTTCCACATGGAAGCCCAGGCGGCGGCTTCGCTGGTGCAAGCCAACATCGTGCAAATTTACGAAGTCGGCTGCATCGATGGTTGGCACTACATTGCCCAAGAATATGTCGAAGGTCAAAACCTGTCGCAATACATAAGCCGCAACGGCGCACCGCCGGTGAAACTGGCCGTGGCGTTAATGCGGCAGGTGGCCGCCGCCTTGTGCAAAGCCGCCGAACGCGGCATCGTCCATCGCGACATCAAACCGGAAAACATTATGCTGGCCCGCAGCGGCGAGGTGAAAGTCGCCGATTTCGGCCTGGCCCGCATCGGTACCGGCGATGAAGAGACGCTGAAGCTGACGCAAGTGGGCATCACCATGGGCACGCCGCTGTACATGAGCCCGGAGCAAGTCGAAGGCCGCCAACTTGATCCACGCAGCGATGTCTACAGCTTAGGCGTGACTTGTTACCACTTGCTGAGCGGACAACCGCCGTTTCGCGGCGACACCGCGCTGAGCGTGGCCATACAGCACGTGCGCACCCAGCCGGAACGGCTGGAGAATTTGCGGCCCGATTTGCCGCCGGCCTTATGCCGCATCATCCATAAAATGTTGGCCAAAGATCCCACCGAGCGCCAACAGGGTCCCCGCGAATTGTTGCAGGAATTGCGTGCGTTGCAATTCGAAGGCGTCGACATGCAGTGGCCCGCCGAATTGGACGAACTAAGCGGCGTGGAATCCATCGCCTTGGCCCAAGGAGGTTGGGCCGCCACGCAGCGGTTGCAAACAGTCATGCACACCCAGGCCATGCTTCAAATCCATAATCGCCGTTGGCTCTGGTACGCCGCGGCCAGCTCGCTGGCGGCGTTGTTCATTGGCGCCGGATCGGCGTGGGCACTGCACGGTTCGTTCCTGCTTGACGTGCCGGCCTCCGAATTACCCAAACTGGAGCTGATGGCCACCCCGGAGCAGCAGTTTTTATACGCACAAAGCCAGGGGACCGAAACCGCCTGGCAAAGCGTCATTACGAATTTCCACGATCGGCTGTACGTACCGATGGCCGAAGAAGAACTGGCCTTAAAGTATCTCGATACGTTTGACAAACAGGACCGCGCGAAAGCACTGCAACTGTTCGAACGCCTGGCGAAAGATTATCCCGATGACGATACCCAATGGCGCGCCGACGGCCTGGCCGGTCAAGCCATCGTCCTTTCGCTCGACAACGATTATAAAGGCAGCCTCCAAAAGATTTCGGACTTGGATAAATTCCTGCCGGCCGATCGGAATTCGCCCCGCGCCAGGCAGTATTTCAATCCGCGAATTCTGGCGATGCTCCGCAGCATCATCACGCGTGACAATAAAGCGTTGGGCGATGATGCCACGAAGGCCACCAAGGAATTCCAGCAAAAGCTCGACACATTGACCGAAGAACCCAGCAGCTAATTTTCCTGGTCATGCTTTTTCGCTTCACGATCCGCGACATCTTCTGGCTCATCTTCGTGTTGGCTCTAGGCGTCGGTTGGTGGTTGGATCATCGCCATCTTGACCGTCAGGTCAGTCATTACGAACTGCTCATGTTTCGCTCCGGCGTCCCAGACCAGCCAACGCAGGCATCCCCGCTGCGGTAATTGCATAGTTCTTGTTCAGTGTGGGCCATTTCTGCCGCCGCCGGTGCATTGCTGCCCTGCAATATAGGCGTTAAAATGTGCCGTTCCGCAGCCATTCCACGCTCTCGCTGTCTACGGCACCTTTCATGGCAAAACCTCGCAACATGGTCGTGGCCCAAAGCGGCGGGCCCAGCGCCGTTATCAATAACAGCCTGCGCGGCATCATCGAAACCGCACGGCAACTGTCGGAAATTGGCACGGTCTACGGAGCACGCCACGGCATCGAAGGGGTGCTTAAGGAAGAACTGCTTGATCTAACCGCGCAAGATGCCGAAGAGGTTTCGCTCCTGCGTTTCACTCCGGCGGCCGGCTCCATTGGCACGTGCCGCTACAAGCTGAAGCCGGCACAGACCGAAGATTTCAACCGCACCATCGACGTGCTGAAAGCTCACGACGTCGGCTATTTTTTGTACATCGGCGGCAACGATTCGATGGACACCGCCCACAAAATTGCCGCCCTCGCCCGGGAGCGTGGGCTGGATTTAATTGCCGTCGGCGTGCCGAAGACCATCGACAATGACGTGGGCGACAGCGAGTTCAAACTCGTCGATCACACGCCCGGCTACGGCAGCACCGCCAAATACTGGATGCACATGGTGCAAAACGCCAACGAAGAAAACGCCGGCAGCTCGCCGGCCGATCCGGTGCTGGTGATGCAAGCCATGGGGCGCAAAATCGGTTACATTCCGGCCGCCGCCCGGTTGGCTGATCCGGCCCGCGAAATGCCGCTGCAAATTTACCTGGCCGAAAGTCCCTCAACGCTGGCACAACTGGCCGACAACGTGAACGATGAACTGAAACAGTCCGGCCGCTGCCTCGTCGTCATCAGCGAAGGGTTCGACGTCGGCGACATCGGCGCGGTGAAAGATTCGTTTGGCCACACTTCCTTCAGCGCCAGCCAGCTTACCGTAGCGCAAATCGTGGTCAATCACTTGAACAAAGTCGGGCTGGCTGCCAAAGGAGCGGCCCGCGGTAATGTGCCCGGCACCGATCAGCGCCACGCCATGGCCTACGCTTCCACGGTCGATCTGGAAGAAGCCTACCGCAGCGGTCAAATGGCCGCGCTGCTGGCCGCCCGTGGCGAAGGCGGCTTCATGGCCACGATTTTGCGTGAGCCTGGACCGATTTACTCGGCGCGATACGACAAAGTGCCGCTGGAAAAAGTGGCTGCCGCTGACCGCACGTTCCCCAAGCACTGGATCACCAAAAACGGCTGCGACGTAACCGACGATTTTGTCCGCTACTGCCGTCCGCTGGTCGGCGACGATCTGGTCACGCTCCCCATGCTCGACGGCCGCCAACGCCTGACAAAATTCAAGCCGATTTACGCCGCACAAAAGCTGCCAAAATATATTCCCCAAGCCGAACGCAAAAAGTCGCTGATTTACGATTCATCTGCCGACGCGAAATGATTACGGTGGCCCAATTTTTCCCTTGAAACTGAGCCAGCGCTGTTGGCATAATAGCGATGGAGTTTGTACATATGATCACTTACGAACACCGACGCCGTTTTCCCGATCATCCGTGCCCAAAATCGCCCCGACCGTTTCCCACGGTTTTCTTGCCGTTTAATACCGTTTATTGAACCGTTTTCCCCCGTTTTTCCCGTTTTTTGCCGCAACACATCAAGTCGCAACTGCCTCTCGCCCCGAACATGATCGACTTCACGCCTAAGCACAAATTTCTTGTCGGCATCGACAGCGACGGCTGCGCCTTCGACACCATGGAGCTGAAGCACAAAGAATGCTTCATTCCGCAAATCATCAACCACTACGGCCTGCAAGGCGTGAGCAAATATGCCCGCGAGGCGGCGGAGTTTGTGAACTTGTATTCCAAAAGTCGCGGCATCAACCGCTTTCCCGCGCTCATCGAAACCTTGGAGTGGCTGCAAAAGCGGCCGGAAGTGCAGGCCCGAGGCGTCACAATCACCATGCCGCAGGGCTTGGTCGAGTGGATCAAGGTCGAAACCAAGCTCGCCAATCCCGCACTGGCCAAGGCGGCCGAAACGAGCGGCCATCCCGATCTGAAACAAGCCATTGCCTGGAGTAAGGAAGTGAACGAAGCGGTGGAAAAAATCGTTCGCTGGGTGCCGCCGTTTCCATTCGTCCGTGAAAGTTTTGAAAAGCTGAAGTCGCACGCCGATTTGCTCGTCGTCTCCGCCACGCCAACCGAGGCGCTGAAGCGCGAATGGGAAGAGCACGATCTGGCCAAATATGTGATCGCCATTTGCGGCCAGGAGTTGGGCACGAAAAAAGAACTGCTGGCCGCGTCCAAAAAATACGAAGCCCACCACACCCTGATGATCGGCGACGCCCCGGGCGATTATAAAGCGGCTGAGGCTAATCACGCCTTATTTTTCCCCATCAATCCCGGCGCGGAAGAAGCCAGTTGGAAGCGTTTTTACGACGAGGGCATCGACCGTTTCCTCAAAGGCACATTCGCCGGAGAATATCAGCAAAAACTGTTGGCCGAGTTCGAATCGTATTTGCCCGAACACCCGCCGTGGGAGAAGAAATCATAAAGCCGCGACCGCTGGTCGCGCTGAAGTACCGTTTGACCAAAATTCGAGGCAGCGCGACCAGCGGCGCGGCTTTATGCAGACACCAGTTACACTCTCACCACTCACTCCCTCACCACTCACCTCCTCACCCTGTTCCCCACCATGAACTGCGATTTCGGACTCGTCGGCCTGGCCGTGATGGGCGAAAACCTGGCGCTGAACGTCGAAAGCCGGGGCTATCGCGTGGCGGTGTTCAACCGCACAACCAGCGTGGTCGACGATTTCATTCAAGGCCGCGCCGCCGGCAAAAAATTCGTCGGCTGCCATTCGCTGGAAGAGCTGGTCAAAAGTCTCAGCCGGCCACGCACAGTCATGCTGATGGTCAAAGCCGGCCCCGCGGTCGATGGGCTTATCGAGCAATTGCTGCCGTTGTTGGAAAGGGGGGACATCATCATCGACGGCGGCAACACGCTGTTTTCCGATACCGAACGCCGCACGCAATATGTCGAAAGCAAGGGACTGCTTTACATTGGCAGCGGAGTGTCGGGCGGCGAAGAAGGAGCACTGAAAGGCCCCAGCCTGATGCCCGGCGGCAGCCCGGCGGCGTGGCCGATGATCAAGCCCATTTTTCAAGCCATCGCCGCCAAAGTTGGTCCGAACAACGACATTCCCTGCTGCGATTGGGTCGGTCCCCGAGGTGCCGGCCATTACGTAAAAATGGTTCACAACGGCATCGAGTACGGCGACATGCAGCTCATTTGCGAAGCCTACAACATGCTCCACTCGGGCCTGAATCTCACTAATGCCCAACTGTACGATGTCTTCGCCGAGTGGAACAAAGGGGAGCTGGACAGTTACCTCATTGAAATTACCCGCGATATTTTCAGCGTGAAAGATTCTGAGACCGGCAAGGACATGGTCGATGTCATTCTCGACGCGGCGGGCGCCAAAGGCACTGGAAAATGGATGAGCCAACTTGCCCTCGATCTGGGCGTGCCCAGCACGTTGGTCACCGAGGCCGTGTATGCCCGTTGCTTATCGGCGCTGAAAGAAGAGCGTGTTCGCGCCAGCAAAGTGTTGCCCGGTCCGACCGGCCGTTACGAGGACGACCCGAAGCAATTTATCGAATCTGTTCGCCAGGCGCTGTACGCTTCCAAAATCTGCAGCTACGCCCAGGGCTTTGTGCAGATGCAAGCGGCGGCCAAAGAACACAAATGGCCCTTGGATTTCGGCAGCATTGCCCTGTTGTGGCGCGGCGGCTGCATCATTCGGGCCGCATTTCTGGAACGCATTAAAGAAGCGTTCGACGCCGACAAAAATTTGGAGAACCTGCTGCTGGCTCCGTATTTTCGCGACGTTTTGCAAAAAGCGCAAACCGCCTGGCGACACGCCGTCACAACCGCCGTCAGTCTTGGCATTTGGACGCCCGCCTTCATGACCGCGCTGGCATATTATGATGGTATTCGCCAGGAACGATTGCCCGCCAACTTGCTGCAGGCGCAGCGCGATTATTTTGGCGCGCACACCTACCAACGCCTCGACAAACCCGGCGCGTTCCATACTGAATGGATCCATCTCCGCCGCCAACCGAAATAACCGCCATGGCTCTATCATTCGTTGAAAACTTGTTCAATCTGACCGGTCAGGTCGCCGTCGTCATCGGCGGCACGGGCGTGCTCGGCGGTGCGCTGGCCGAGGGAATTGCTCAAGCCGGCGCGCTCACCGTGGTGGCCGGCCGGGGCGAAGAACGCGGCAACGCCCGAGTGGCCTCTATCGTAAAACTCGGCGGGCAAGCAAAATTCTTGCCGGTCGACGTGACGCAGCGAAAGTCGATCGAAGAATTGCTCGCCGATACGTTGAAAGTGTGCGGCCGTGTCGATCTGCTCGTGAACTGTGCCGGCGTCAACGCCGCTACACCGTACTTGGAAGCAACTGATGAGGACTGGAACAAAGTTTTACTCACCAATCTCACTAGCACACATTGGGGCTGCCAAATATTCGGCGGGCATATGGCGAAAAATGGCGGCGGAGCAATTTTGAACATCGGCAGTGCGTCGTCAGGCGTGCCATTATCGCGCGTTTTCGCTTATTCGGCCTCGAAAGCTGCCGTAGTGAACCTCACCAAAAACGTGGCCCGCGAGTTGGCGCCGCACAAAGTGCGCGTGAACGTGCTTTGTCCCGGTTTTTTTCCGGCAGAGCAGAATCGAAAAATTCTGGATAAAACTCGCGTCGAAAATATCATGCGGCACACGCCGATGGACCGCTTCGGCGAACCCAGCGAGTTGATTGGTGCCGCGCTATTATTGCTTTCACCACGGGCTGGCAGCTTTATTACCGGAGCGGAGTTGTATGTCGACGGCGGGTTCACATCCATGACGATTTGAAAAAATCACCCAGGCTTCTACAATGGTGTGTCTTGCGCCCTGATTCCTAAGCCTTAATTCGTGGAGGCGCCGTCATGCCGAATACCATTGTTATCTTCGGCGCCTCGGGCGATTTGACCAGCCGGAAGCTGATTCCCGCGCTATTTTCATTGGCGCGGAAGGAACGGTTGCCGCCGGGGACGCGGGTGGTGGGTGTTTCGCGGTCGAAATTTTCGCACGACGAGTGGCGGAAAGATTTAGCCGCTTCGACGCAAAAATTCACCGAAAAGGAATGGAACGACGCCTTCTGGCAGCAGTTCGCGCCGTCGTTGTTTTATCAAGCCGGCGATATTAGCCAGCCGTCCGATTTTGCCGCGCTGGCTAAAACGCTCGCCGAAATTGAACAAGGTCGGCCAAGCACACGGTTGTATTATCTGTCCACCGCGCCGCAATTGTACGAACAGGCCGTGGCGAATTTGGGCTCGGCCGGTCTGGCCGACGAAAGCCAAGGCCCGCGCCGCGTGATTATCGAAAAGCCTTTCGGCACCGATTTGGCCAGCGCGCAGCACTTGAACGCCGCCGTACACAAAGTGTTCGCCGAAAAGCAGGTATATCGCATCGATCATTACCTGGGCAAGGAAACCGTGCAAAACATGTTGGTGCTGCGGTTCGCCAACAGCATTTTTGAGCCGGTCTGGAACCGCCGCTATATCGATCACGTGCAAATCACCGCCGCCGAGGATGTCACCGTCGGACACCGTGGTGGGTATTACGACAAAAGCGGCGTGCTGCGCGACATGTTTCAAAACCATTTGCTGCAATTGCTTGCCATGACGGCGATGGAATGCCCGGCCCGGTATCAGGCGGATGCTGTGCGCGATGAAAAATTGAAGGTGCTGTCCGCCATTCGCGTCATGTCGTCGGATGACGTCGTCCGCAACACGCTCCGCGGCCAATATCGGGGTTACACGACGGAGAAAGATGTGCCGGCGGACAGCCAAACCGCTACTTTTGCGGTCGCCAAACTGTGCGTGGAAAATTGGCGCTGGCAGGGCGTGCCGTTTTATTTGCGCAGCGGCAAGGCCATGTCGTGCCGCACTTCGCAAATTGTCATCCAGTTCAACGCTCCGCCACTGATGTTGTTTCCTTGCGGCCCGCGCGGCATTCAAGGGGGCAATCGGCTGGTGATTCAAGTCCAGCCGGCTGAAGGCATTCAACTTTTGTTCCAAACAAAAATTCCTGATGCCGGCATGAAGCTGCGCCAGGCCGATTTGGATTTTAGCTTTCAGCGCGAATTTCACGGCGTCATGCCCGAGGCATACGAACGCTTGCTGCTCGATGCCATGCAAGGCGACCCCGGGCTGTTTGCTCGCGCCGACGAGGTGGAAACCGCCTGGGGCGTGATCAACCCCATTCTCAAGACGTGGCAGGAGCGCCGCGAACCCAAGCTGTACATTTACGAGCCCGGGCTGTGGGGACCGGAAGAATCGAGCCAATGGATGCAATCCCAAGGCCGCGAATGGTTCGATTTCTGCCCGGTGTTACATTGAGTATTTTCTGCCCGGTGTTGCATCGAGTGACAATCGCGATGCAAAATGCCGTTCATGGCCAGCGTTCAACCACCGATTGCTGCGGAAGCAGTTACCCACTGTCTACCGCCTACTGCCAGTCGCCTGCCCGATCTTCGCATCGGCAACGTGCACATCGGCTTTCCCGTCGTGCAGGCGGCGCTGTCTGGTTACAGCGACGCAGCCATGCGGGTGATTGCCCGCCGCCTTGGCGCGCCCTACACGCTGTGTGAAGTGCTGCTCGATCAATTCGTCAACACGACCGGGCACTCTAAAAAAAGCAACCGGCGCTTGCACGTGGCCGACGAAGAACATCCCGTGGGCGGTCAATCGATGGGAGCCAATCCCGACGATTTTGCTCCCGCGGCCCAGCGATTGGTGCAGGCGGGGTTCGACATCATCGACATCAATTTCGGCTGCCCGGTAAAAAAAGTGTTGGGCCGATGCCGCGGCGGATTTCTGTTGGGGCAAGTGGAAACCGCGCTGGAAATTGTTTCCCGAGTGCGAGCGGCCGTTCCGCCGCACATTCCCGTCACGGTGAAAATGCGCCGCGGCCTGGATGATAGCGCCGCCAGCCGTGACAAGTTCTTCACCATTTTCGACGGCGCATTCCATCGTGGCGTTGCTGCCATCACCGTTCACGGCCGCACGGTGGAGCAGCGCTACGTCGGTGCCAGCTCGTGGGATTTTTTGCGCGAAGTAAAGCAGCATGCCGGCCAGCGCACCGTTTTGGGCAGCGGCGATTTATTCACACCGCAAGCATGTTTGGAGATGCTGCGTTACACGGGCGTTGATGGCGTCACCGTCGCCCGCGGCGCGATCGGCAACCCGTGGATTTTTTCGCAAGTGTGCGCCTTGGCCGCTCCCGGCGCGCCGGGACTCCCCGATCCGCCCCGCTTGCACGAGCAGCGCCGCATCATCGCGGAACACTATCGCCTCGCGGCCGAAATTTATGGCCCCGAAGCCTGCGGCCGACAAATGCGCAAATTCGGCATCAAGTATTCGCGGCTGCATCCGGAGTCGCTGAAAGTTCGAGATGCCTTCATTGCCGTCCGCCGGCCGCATGAATTGCAACAAGTACTCGAAGCGTATTACGCCGAAGATTTACCCGGCCGGCATCCAGAATTGGATGTCGACGAAACCGCCGAGTGCGAAGTCGTTGAGTGATTCTAGCGCTGTCGGCTATGTTGGATTTCTTTTCTCACGGCGTCGTCCTGTTCGACCGCCAGTCGTTTGTCTACTTCCATAGCCGCCGGACCACAATCATAACTTCCCAGCGCCCAAGCGCAGGCGGCGCGGACCAGCGGTTCGCCATCATTCAATCCACGAATCAGCGCCGGCAGCGCTGCCGCATCCGGCATGTTGCCCAGCACAATCGCTGCGTTGCGCAGCAAACCGCGGCGTTTAGCACGCCACAACGGGGTGTGCCGGAACCGCTGGCGAAAGCCGGCGTCGTCCAATTCAAACAGCGCGGCCAATTCGATCGCATTCATTCCCTCGACGGGCTGAAAGGTCGGCTCGGTGGAAATCGGCGCTCGAGTGTTCCACGGACAAACATCTTGGCACACGTCGCAGCCGAACAGCCACTGTCCCACGCCGCTGCGCAATTCAGTAGGAATGGCTTCTCGCAGCTCAATCGTCAAATAACTAATGCACCGCCGGGCATCAAGCACATAGGCATCGACAAACGCGCCGGTGGGACAGGCATCCAGGCAAGCACGACACGTGCCGCAATGATCGGTTTCATGCGGCGTGTCATATTCTAGTTCAACATCCGTCAAAAGCGCGGCCAGGAAGAACCAGCTTCCAATTTGTTTATTGAGCAGCAGCGTGTTTTTGCCGATCCAGCCCAGGCCGGCCAACTGTGCAAACTCCCGTTCCAATAAGGGCGCCGTATCGACCACGCCCCGCACATTCGCGCCCGGCGATTGCACTCTCAACCAGTCGGCCAATTCCGTCAGCCGCAAGCGGATCACATCGTGGTAATCGGCGCCCCAGGCATACCGCGAAACTCTCCCCTGCCCTGACTTGGGTTCTGCCGGTTCGGCCGTGCGGTAATTCATCGCCAGCATCACAATGCTGCGGGCACCGTCCAACACATGCCGCGGATGTGCGGCGGCTTTAGCTCTGTCTGGCAAATAATGCATTTGCCCGGCATAGCCAGCCGCCAGCCAAGTTTGCAGCCGATCCACTCCCGGCGGCTCGAAAGCCGGGCAAATCCCGCACAAATCGAACCCCAGCCGCGCCGCTTGGGCTTTAAGTTCAACCGTGATCGAAGTTTTCGCCATCAGGTTAGTCATCCATCAATGGCCGAGAATTCTCGACCCGCGCCGAAGTCAGAAAGAAGGCTGGAAATTGTCATTCCTCAACTGTTGTAACCGCACTGGCGGCTGTTTAGTGTAGAAGATGGTTTTAGCGGAACGCTGAATTCAACTTCTTAGATCGTTGTTTTACATTCTGTGAGGGACCTGGCAATGAGTCGAATCATAGCAATTACTGGGGTGGCGCTGGCGATCGTGGCCATGTGTTACAGTTCGCGCGCAACGGCGCAAAGTCCGTACTGCGGCGGATGTGGCGGCTGGGGTGGGTGCGGCGTGAACTTTCCGTATGGGCTGTACGGTTCGCGTGTAGAAGAAGTGCCGTACTTCTCCATGTTCCCGCCAGTATATTACAGCCTGCCTGTGCCGCGCAGTTACGGCTGGAGCCCGTTTGCATATCCGCCGGGAACCATGACTCCGGAAGTGACCGCCGACGTGCCGCAGGAAATCATCAATCCGTACGTGCCGCAAAATAAAGAAAGCAAGCCGGCCAAACCATCGTCGGCACATACGGCCTCCTACACACCCAAAGTGCCGCAAGTGTTGATCAATCCATTCATCAAGTCCTCGGGCCTGGTCGCTGCCACAGCTAGCACGCAAATCATTAGCCAATAGTCGCGGCGGTTCCTCTTCGCGGAGAGTTGCGGACTTGTTCCGCGCTCTCCGTTTTTATTGACAGCCAGCACCGATGAAAGCCTAAAAATCGGTCTGGACAAAACGGGCTATTTCGTTAATCTACTCGCCCCTCATCTTGCATGGCAGCATTGATTCTCGGGGCCAAAGTTTTTTCCAAGACATCTGTCTTCGAAATCGCACAGTGATAAGGCGAAGGGCGAAAAGGAGTTCCCCGATGAAGCGGATCTCGGGCCTGTTGATGGCTGTGGCCCTGTGCGCCGGTTGCCGTAGCCCGCAGCCGGTGAACGATCCGTTTTTGGGTCCGACGGTTGTTCCGCCGCCGGCTACTGCCACTCCGCCGCCGGCTACTGCCACTCCGCCGCCGGGTCAACCTTATTACGGCACGCCCGCTGGAAGCTATGCTACGCCGCCTGCAACCGCGCCGGTTACCAGCCCGCCGATGGGCAGCCCGGCTCCTGCGGGAGCCATTCCCACACTGCCGCGTGGCGGTGTGCCGATGAATTTTTCGCCAGCGCCAGCCGGCGGCATGTCTTCATTCACGCCGAACGTGTCGCCGCAACCTACGCCAGCCACACCCCCCGGGGCAAGCCCGGCGGCTTATCCGATTTCCGCCGCCACTCGACCGATTTACGGTCCGCCAGGCGGCACAACAAATCCTTATCCTGGTTATCCGCAGGTGGCAACGGGGCCTCAATATGGCACGCCCACCTTGGCGCAACCGCCGTCCACAATGCCCGGCGCGAACGTCTTGGCCGCGACAAATGGTTCGCCGCCGAATTCGACCGGCACACCAACATTAGCCAGCCCGCCGGCTGGCGTCACTCTTGCATCGGGTGGGGCAGGCGCCTCCGGAAATGCGGTGACCCCCGCTACGCATTGGGAACCGGCGGGAAAGAGTTCCGCAAACGGAACCCAAGGTTCCGGAGGCGCGGGTCAAAGCAGTGCATCGACAACGTCGTCTCAGAGTCCGATTCGCATTATTGAACTATCTAACTCCATCAATTCATCAAATTCAAATACACCGCCCAATGCGGCGGGCGGCGCAGCGCCGGGCTTGTTCCGTCCCAGTGGCACAATGTCTGCAGTTCCAGCGGGCGCAAGCAGCCAAACGAGCGGAAGCAGCTCGTCCGCCACATTGAATCAATCGCTCGCTAATTCGGCTGCGAGTGGAGCTTCGGTCGGTAATGCATCGACCGCGAGCGGACGAATTCCAGATATTTCCGAGCTGCCGGCAGCGACTCCGTATAATGCGGCGCCCTACTATCCAACTCCGCCGGTTGCCGCGGCTCCATCGCAGACGACCATTGTCGCGCCGATGCATTAACCCGATTGGTCGCGAAGAAAGTTCAATTCGGGATTCGGCCTCGCAAAAACCCCACTGCGGCGCTTTCTTTCCCACAGGCACAGCGCTCCGGCCATCGCCAGCAGCAGAAAACTTGCCGGCTCCGGGACAGGCTGATACTGCCAACTGTCGTCAATTAGGGCTTTTAACAGTCCCTGCAGATCGGCGTTGGTAATGACGCCATCGCCGTTGAAATCTCCGATGGCCAAAAGTTGGGCGGGGGACAGATCGTAGTCTGTTGTGTAATTGGACAAATTGGTCAAGGCGGCCATCATCGCGTTGATGTCGGCGCTGTCGACGACTCCATCTCGATTGAAATCGCCCAGCATTGGCACGGGCGAAAACCGCGCCAGCCAGGCGTCATACGATCCCGCATTTGTCCCGCCCAGCGAGCCGGTTGTGTCGCCAGCGACAAACACATGACCAAAACCGTCGACCGAAACGGACGTGGCAAAATCGTTTCCAGGGCTGCCCAGTTGTTGGGTCCACTGCAGATTTCCGGCAGCATTGAATTCGCTCAAAAAAGCGTCATAACCGCCGACGTTGGTTCCGCCGAGCGCCCCCTGGGTATAGCCCACCACAAAAACATTGCCATTAGCATCGGCGGCCACACCGTCGGCGTAATCGTTGCCGCTGGTGCCAAATTGCTTGGTCCATTGCAGCACTCCGGCCGAGCTGAATTTGCTGATGAAAGCGTCGGCCAAGCCGGCGTTGGTTCCACCCAATGACCCAGAAGTATTGCCCACGATGTACAAGCAACCCGATTTGGCGGCCACCGCTTCAGCGATGTCATTGCCAGCCGAGCCCAGCTGTTGAGTCCATTGCAAATTGCCCGCCGCATCGTATTTTCTGACGAAAGCGTCGTACCCGCCGGCATTGGTTCCGCCCAGCGAGCCTTGCGTCGATCCCGTTACGTACACGCTGTTCGCACCGTCGGCGGCGACTCCAAGGGCTTGATCTTGTGCACTCGTTCCAAACTGATGTGTCCACAGCGCGTTGCCTGTCGAATCATACTTAGCGACGTAGGCGTCGTATCCGCCGGCGTTCGGTTGATTCAACGAACCCGTGGTATAACCGGCGATATAAGCGTTCCCCTGGCCATCGGCGGAAACGCCATAGGCGTAAGTTTGCACCGGACCTATATATTGCGACCATTGCAGCGTTCCAGCCGGAGTGTAATTGCTTAACTGCGCTTGAAAGCCGCCATTATTTGGTCCGTTGAGCGGGCCTTGCGAGTAACCGGCCACGAAGACGTTTCCCAAGCTGTCCGCAGAAATGCCGGTGCCGACGTCACTGCCGGTGTCGCCATACTGGGTGGTTTGCTGGGCGACGCCTTGAATGTTGTATTTCGCATCGAACGCGTCATAAAAACCAGCGTTGGTCCCGCCCAGCGAGCCGGCGGTTTCGCCTGTCACATAAACGTTGCCTGTACCATCCGCCGAAACGCCGTACGCCTGGTCCCAAGCGCTGGTGCCGAATTGCTCAAGCCAATCCATCGAGTACGGCGTCGCCGCCTGGGCAATTCCGCTCACCGCCGACAGGCAGCAGAGGAAGACTAAAGCGGCGTTGAGTCGCACAATCTGCATGGACTGAACTCTCCAACGGCACGCCATCGCCGCAAATTATACGTGCTTTGCCTCCGTCAAGACTCGGCAAGATTCAAATTCCAGTCTAAATAGGTGGAAAATGCCGGTCAAATGATTTTTGCGATGCCTGCTGCGCATTCAATGCGAATGGAAGCGGACAAGCGGCGTAAGTTGGCGTAGAATAGGCAGAAGGATAATGATTCATTGCGATCTTTTGCCGCCGGACCACGCAGTTCCTCTTTCACCACTTACTACTGGCCATATTTTTTCGCCGCCCGTGCCCGCTGCCTCTCAAGAACTGCTCGATCGCGTCACTTCGTGGCCCACGGCTCCGACGAAGTGGAAACTTTCGCATTGGGCACAATTAGTGCCCGCCATCGGCGCGCTGGAAGAAGAACTGATGCAGCAAACCGACGAAGAGATCCGCAAGCGGAGCTTGGCGCTGCGCTATCGGGCCAAGAGTCAGGAGTCGTTGAATCAACTCCTGCCGGAAGCTTACGCCTTGGTCCGCGAAGCGGGTCGCCGCAAGCTGAACATGCGGCACTTCGACGTGCAACTGCTGGGGGGCATTGCGTTGCACCATCGGGCGATTGCCGAAATGCAAACCGGCGAAGGCAAAACGCTCACCGCCACGTTGCCATTATACTTGGCGGCCCTTACCGGCGAGGGCGTGCATTTGGCCACAGTGAACGATTACCTGGCCATGCGCGACGCCAACTGGATGCGCCCCATTTACGAAACGCTGGGGATGACGGTCGGCGTCATTCAATCGCAAATGCCTTCCGACCAGCGCCGCCAGGCCTACGCCTGCGACATTACCTACGGTACAGCCAACGAATTCGGTTTCGATTTTCTCCGCGATCGTTTGCTGCTGCGCCGCACGCGGGAAGGCGAAACCGATATTGTGGCCCAAATGATCGGTCAGGGTTCCAGTGCCGAAAGCGAAAAGCCGGTGCAACGCGCGGCCAGTTTTGTGATTGTCGACGAAGCCGACAGCATTCTGATCGACGAAGCTCGCACGCCGCTCATTATCAGCGCCCTGCCCAACGAAGCCCAAAAGGCCGAAGCAGAATTATACAAGTGGAGCGCCGCCGCCGCCCCGCAGTTGGTAGAAGACGAACATTACGAGTTCGATTACGAAAAACGCACTGCCGAACTCACCGGCGAGGGTCGCCGCTTTGTTCGCAGCCTGCCGCGGAGCGGCTGGGTGGAACAGGTGGGCATGCTCTCGTTGTACGATGCCATAGAGCGCGCCGTACGAGCTGAAAAATCGTTCATTCTCGATCGCCACTATGTTGTCCGCGAAGGGGAAATCGTCATTGTCGACGAGTTTACCGGCCGTCTGTCCGAAGGCCGCAAATGGCGTGACGGTTTGCATCAGGCCATCGAAGCCAAGGAAAACGTGCCGGTCACCATCGCTACCGGCCATGCCGCCCGCGTCACCATTCAAGATTATTTTCTACGTTACCCGCGCTTGGCGGGCATGACCGGAACGGCCGCCACCAGCGCCCGTGAGCTGCGGAAAATTTACAAAGTCGGCGTCGTGCTGATTCCCACCCACCGGCCACCGATCCGTACTAAGCTGCCAGACCGCATCTTCGGCACCGAAGACGATAAATTTGCGGCCCTCGTGCAAGAAGTGCTGGAAGTGCGCGCAACAGGCAGGCCCGTTCTCATCGGCACGCGCTCCATCGATAAATCGGAAAAGCTTTCGGCCCTGCTGACCGCCGCCGATGTGCCCCATCAAGTGCTCAACGCCCGGCAAATTGCCACCGAAGCAAAAATTATCGCCGAGGCCGGGCAACCGGGCCGCGTCACGGTTTCCACCAATATGGCCGGCCGCGGCACTGACATTCGCCTGGGTGAAGGCGTGGCCGAATTGGGCGGACTGCACATCATTTGCACCGAACTGCACGATGCCGCGCGCATCGATCGGCAGCTAGTGGGCCGCTGTGGTCGGCAAGGCGATCCGGGTTCGTTCCGACAGTATTTAGCGCTGGACGATGACATATTGCTGTACGGCCTCGGCCCCAAAAAGGCGAATAGACTCAGCGAACTGGGAAAGCAATCTCCAGGTCCGTTTGACGAGATGGCTCCACGGTTCCACAAAGCGCAGCGGCGCATCGAGCGCCGTTATTTCAGCGACCGCAAATCGCTGATGTACCACGAAAAGGAGCGCAAAAAAGTGCTGGTCCAAATGGGGCAGGATCCCTATCTCGATTCGCCGGCTTAAAGCTCAATCAAGACTCTGCACGGCTTAGCGCCTCCTCTCACGGTGGGATGGCAGAGCCATTTTGCCCGGCCTTATGTATGGCCTGTCAAATTGCGTTAACTCTCGGTTCTGACACCATTTGCTTGTAATCTGGATTGTGTCCAGTTACCATACTTCTTAATCTGGATCGATCGGGGGCATTTCGTCTTTTGATGTGCTGCATTGAGGAACACGCCATGGCTCGTCGCAAACCGTTCCATTTTCCAACGAGGGAAAAACGTCGTGCGGCAGTTCGTCCCCGTCGTGTGAGTTTTGAGCCGCTAGAAGATCGCTGGGTGTTAACGTGGACGGCAGCCCCCCCCGCGACCATTCCCGTTCCAAAAGTCTTCACAGCTGTGAAGCTCAACGCGCTCAGCAGCGCCTCTGGAAATGCGTCCATTGTCAACAGCGAGGTGGATTACTATTCGTTCACGGCCGGCTTCAGCGGCAACTACATCATTTCCGCCACCACTCCTAACAGCAACTTAGACACAGTGCTGGGAATTTTCTCGGCCACCGGAACCCGGTTGAAATACATCAATGACATCTCGTCCAGCAATTCCGACAGTCGGTTGAATGTTTCTTTGACTGCGGGCACCCATTATTACATGGGAATTACCAACAACATAGGGTCACCGCAGGGAAGCTACACGTGGGCTATCGCTGGTCCCAACACCACTTATATCGACGATCCTTACGAAAAGGTCAGTGCCACTCAAACCAACAATAATACACTGGCGACAGCCTACAATTTGGGAGCGCTTAATACTTTGAAAACGCTCACCAATTTGGCGCTGCTCGACGGCGACGATTGGTACAAGTTCACGACCACGTCGGCGGGCACGGCTTCCGAATCGGTATCGATTGCCTTCCAGCAATCGCAAGGCGATTTGGAGCTGGAGTTGTGGAACCCTGCTATCTCTTCGACAAAGCCCATCGCCACCTCCACGGGAATTGGCAATAGCGAATCGGTCTCGCTCTTTGGGTTTCCGGCCGGAACGTATTACATCCACGTCTACGGTTACATGGGCACTATTAACCCCAACTATAGCCTGACCATCACGCTTCCGGTGATTCCAACATGGCAAAAAGTGGCGGCCACAAACGCCAAATCCGGTCCCACGAGTACTCAAGCCCTGGTGCTGTTGTCAGACGGTTCTGTAATGGTGCAAGGAGGCAATGGTGTGGCCAGCACTGCGTGGTACAAGCTCACTCCCGACGCGGCCGGGAATTATGCCGACGGAACCTGGACCGTGCTTACGCCAGATCCTGTGGCGCGCCTCGGCGCCACCACCGACGTGCTGCAAAATGGCGACCTGCTGATTTATGGCGGGGCCGATACCGATATGACCGACCCGGCCGCCACAGAAATCTATGATCCTGTGGCGGACACTTGGACCCAGGTGGGCGATTTTCCAGAAACTTTCATCGGGCAAAATCCTTCGGAAGTACTACCCGATGGAACCGTACTCGCCGGCTCCGCAACGACCAACACTACCTATTTGTTCGATCCGGCCACAGGCACGTGGAGCCCTACAACCGGCAGCATGGAGTTTGAAGCTGCTCCCAGCGCCGGCGGCTCGACCACTTCGCCGGTTTATCCCTTCGTGCAAAGCGGCGATACTTGGGTGAAATTGGCCAACGGCAATGTGCTCTCGTACGATGCGCTGGTTGGTGGCTCCGACAACGTCTTAGCCGCCGAAATTTACGATCCAACGACGGGCATGTGGACCGACGCCAGCACCCAGAGCACAACCAAGCCGGCCGCCGCGCTGGCCACCTTCGAACAACTTGGCTTTGTCGGGCCCGCCTTCCTGCTTCCCAATGGGCAAGCCTTTGTGTTCGGGGCTGATGGAGCCACCGCCTATTTCGATCCCACGGCCAATAGTGGCGCCGGTGCATGGACTGCCGGTCCGGCTGAGCCCGAACGGCTTATCAACACAGTTACTACTCCGCTGGTCGCTACCGGCAATCCAGGCGTGGTCCTGCCCAATGGCGATATTTTGATCACATTGTCCCCCGAAGGCATTGTCAATTACACGTACGATCCGATGACGTTCGATCTCACGGGAGCCAGTTACACGTTTCCCTCCCCCACCTTCCTATATGAACTTAATCCCACAACTAAAGTCTTCACGGACGTCACTCCCACGTCCCTGGCCATTGCCAATGCCGACCGTTTCAGCATGCTCGATTTACCGACCGGCCAGGTACTAATTGGAGGGCCAAGCACATTACAAATTTATACGCCGACTGTAAGCACCATTCAAAACAGTTTGCGCCCGATCGTCCAAAGTGTTGTCGATAATATGGATGGCACCTTTACGGTAACCGGCCTGCAATTGACGGGTATGTCAGATGGTTCTTCATCGGGCGATATTACCGCCAACGCCAGCAATTATCCGATCGTCCGGCTTACCAACACCGTTACCGGTTTGGTTTACTATGCTCGCACCTTCAATTGGAGCAGCTCGGGCGTACAAACCGGCGCCACGTCGGAGACAACTCAATTCACTTTGCCCTCGGGCATGCCCGCCGGTTCGTATAGTTTGGTCGTGATTGCCAACGGAATATCTTCCAACCCGGTGGCCTTCAATCAAGCAGTGAATGTGGCGGTGGTGGTCAATGCGCTCTCACACAGCATTTCGAGCCCGGCGATTTCCTCCAGCGTCACAACAAATGCAACCTCAACGTCGACTTATCCGCCATCCAGCTCAACGCAGGTCAGCGTGGCCAGCACTTCGACGGCAAGCGGCGCTTTGGCGAGCAGCTTGATTCACTCCACGAACACCTCGACCAGTTCGTCCGTTGCGCATTTGAGTGCTACATCGTTGAAACCAAAATTGATTGATTCACTAATTTCCGATTGGGACGAGAATTAAACAAAATCTGGTTCCTCTCCCTTCGATCCTGGCCCGGCGTCATGCTAGCACGCCGACTGCAATTGACCCCACAAGCCGGGTGTGTCAAGTTGATGGGCCGCGAAATGGATTTCCCGCCTGCGGGCGGTTCTTCGACCATATGAGGTGGTCCCGATGAAACTTTCATCGCTGATTTGTGTGGCATGGATGCTGTTTGCTCAACTCAGCGCGGCCGACGATGCAGGCAGCGTCATGAACGGCAGCGCCGTCACGGGCGGCGCTAACCCGTTGCCGCCTATCTATCGCATTCCCGACTCGGCGCAAAATGCCGGCGAGGCTCCGCTCTGGAATCCAGCGACGGCTCAAGCAGCCCCGCTGAACCTTCCTGGTCCTCCAGCACAAGCGCCGGCCAGCATCGCCATAGCACCGCCGACGGATGCCAACACTTCGAATCCGCCGCCCCGACCGCTGGTATCGGTGATGAAGCGCCGCAACCCGCCGGCGACGGCGGCCGCGCCGCCAGCGGCTTCTGTCATGATTCCGCCTTCGACACTTGCAGGTCCCCAAAGCGCCGCGCCGGGGGTCACGCCAACCACCGCGTCTGGACTCAGCCCAACGGCGACCACCGCGGTCTCCCCGACCGAGGCGCCTGCCCCATTGACGGACGTTGCGCCTGCAACACTTACCCCATCGCAAGTCGCGGGAGCAGTTCCTCTTAATCCCGCTTCCCCGCCGCCGGCGGCGACCACCACGGTAGTTCCATCCGGCGTGCTGCCGGCCCAGTACGACCAGCCGATCGCGCCAATTGGCCCGGCCCCTAACACCAACGGTAATTCCGAAATTCCAGGCGACCGGCCAGAAGGATTGCAACCGCTGAACGCTCCCGTCCAACTAGCCGCGCCCCCCAGCGATTCAATTCCCACCAACAAAGTTGCAGACGAACGGCCTGAAAATCAAAGCCAATCCGCCCCTTCTGGCACGCTCATTCGAACCATGCCCGCAGGCAATCGGCCTGCGATTAGCGACGCGGAAGTGGTCCCGTCTAATACGCAAACTTCAGAAAGCACAATCGACTTGGGTCAGCAGGCTGCCGCCCGCGCCGCCGCCGAATTGCTGTCCACCGCGCTAGATTCATCGGCCGGCCATTCCGATTCGCTGTCGATTAGCCAACTGCTTGCTCGTTGTCCGGAATCGCAGCGCGTGGCCGCCGTGCAAGCTTATTGGCGGTTTAGCGTGGCTTCTGCCAGCATTAATTGGGCCCAGGATGAGGAAAAACGCCTGGAAGAAATTGCCGTGGCCCGCAAGCTGGGCGCCGTGGAAGGTCCCATCCTCAGCACGGCTCGCGCCGCCGCGGCCGCGCGCGTGACCGACGCCGAACTGGATTTGGCCAAAGCCTGGGCAGCCATCGGCATCGCCACGCACAACTTTGCCGTTACCGCCACGTACAGTCCCACGGATGTGCCACTCGTCGCCCCCTACAACACCTTCTACAGCCAGATTTTTGCCGGCCGCGAAAACGAGCGGGCTTGGGAAATTGACCGCACGTTGCCCGCCTGCTGCCGGACCATCAGCGACCGCGCCGCCGCTGTCCAATCTGCCGCCAGTGCCATTCACTATGCCGAGCAAGCGCATGCCAAAAGCGAAGTGGATTTGGGCACGGTGCTCAGTTGTATTAACGATTTGCACAACCAGCGTCGCGAATTCTTGAACGCTGTATTGAAGTACAATCTTGACGTTGCCGAGTATGCCGCCGCCGCGGCGCCCCCCGGCACGTCGCCGGAAAAATTCGTCGCCATGCTGATCCATTCCAAACCTACGGAGCGGTTATCGGCCGTGCCCGATAAAGCAGCAATCAGCACTTTCGGCAGCAACCTATCGGCGGAGCCGGAAAACTTGCGCGGAGCAAAAGCGCGCCAGTTGCCCCCGCCGCCGACACCTGGCAACGACGGTTGGATTCCCAGCACCTTACGGCCCATCGAGCCCGAGCCGCTGCAATCGGTGCAATCGTCGCCGGGCGCTGGTTCTTCCATCCCGCCGTCAACTGGCTTTTCGCAGCGGGCCGCTTCGCCGAAATCCGCTGAGGCACCACAGCAAACTCGCGAAATCGAAACGCCCATCCGCGCAGGCCAGCAGCCCGATCCTTTCGCCATGCCTCCGGCGGACAATCGTTACAATAATCAATACGACAACCGCTACGATTATCGCTCCGAAGGCCGCTGACGCATTCCATCACGAGCGCTGGTCGCGCTTGAGCTAAGTGCCATGCCTATTTCTTGGCCTGGGCATACGTCGCATTTTTCACCCCGGCGATTTCCGTTTCACGCGCTTAAGAAAGCGCTCCATGTCGATGACTGCGCGAACATGGGTGCCGCGGCTGATCAGATCGACCTCGTCACGGGCTTCAATGGCAAAGGTGACCATGTTCTTGTCTACCGCCGTCACTTCGGCGGTGGCCACTACTGTTGCGCCCACAGGCGTAGGCGCTAAATGATGAAAATTGAAACCGTAGCCGACTGAGGCTTCACCCGAATCTAAATGCGGATGCACTGCGCGGGCCGCCGCATGCTCCATCAGCCCCAACATAAATGGCGTGGCAAACACAGGCGGACCACCAGGATAAACGGTGCTCAGCAGCTCCTGGGTTACCACATGATGCTGTAGCTCTGCTTTCAGTCCGGGAACGAGAGTTGATTTCATTGCTGTGATGCTCGCAAATAAATGACTAGAGACAATTGGGCAAATGTTTCGTGAAAACAGCGATAGGGCAAAGGTCTTCCTTGCGCCAACCGCCGCAATGTAGGATAGCACCCATGCGCATTCCGCCCATGACCTTGCCGCCGCCCAATCATACAGAATCGGCGTTCGGGGTGCTGCCGGAAATTCGCCCGTTGCGCATCGGCTCGCTGGTGGTCGATCCGCCGTTGTTGCAGGCCCCCATGGCGGGTTTCACGAACTACGCTTATCGGCAGGTCGTGCGTGAATTTGGCGGCGTCGGCCTGCAAGCCACCGAAATGGTTTCCGCCCGCGCGTTCTCCTGGATGAATCAGAAAGAGCAGCCCGAAGCGCCTGATCGGCTGTGGGGCGTGGCGGAAGAAGCGCGTCCGCTGGCCGTGCAAATGTGGGATAACGATCCGGAAACCCTGGCTGCCGTGGGTCATCGCTTGGCGACGGAATACAAAGTCAGCGTAGTCGACATCAACTTCGGTTGCCCGGTGAAAGACGTCGCCCAGCGCGCTCACAGTGGTTCGTATTTACTGCGAGATCCTCAGCGCGTGGGCCGCATTGTGGAGCGGGTGGTGCAGGCATGCCGTCCAACGCCAGTCACGGCCAAAATTCGCCTGGGCTGCACACGCGACAACATTACTGCCGTCGAAATTGCCACGACGATTGAATCGGCCGGCGCGGCGGCACTTACCGTGCATGGCCGCACGGCCCAAGATTTTTTCAAAGGGCAAGCCGATTGGCAGCGGATTGCATCGATCAAACCGCATTTGAAACGCATGCCGCTGATTGGCAACGGCGATTTAGATTCGCCCCAAGCGGTGCTCCACGCCTTTCAAAATTACGGCGTCGATGGGGTGATGATTGCCCGGGCTGCGCTGGGTAAGCCGTGGCTGTTCCGCCAATGTGCGGCGGCGCTTGGCGGCGAATCAATTCCGCCCGATCCTACCCCGGACGAAGAGCGTGACCTGCTTGATCATCATTACCGATTAGTCTGCCAGCGATTCGGTGCTGAGCGGGGCACGGTTTTGATGCGCAAGTTCGCATGTTGCTACGCTCAAGGCCGCCGCGGTGCGCGCGACTTTCGCGCCAGCGTGGCGCGGGTATCTACTCCGGCGGAGTTCAACGACGCTGTGGAACGCTTCTTCCCGACATCTTAGCGGCCCCTCGGTCGCAAATTTTGCGGCAATTTCGTTGACAAAGGCATCGCAGCTTGCCAGACTGCGAGCATACCGCTGGCGGTCTCAGCAATCAGCAATCGATCGGGCACGCTGCGAACGGCAACTTTGCGAAAGGCAAACTATGTTTTCCACTTTCTGGAATTCTTTCGACAGACTATTTCCTCGCCAAAAAATAACGCCGCGGAAAAACACGCGATGCTCCCATTTGCCATTTGCTCGTTCGCGGCGATGCTTTGAAACGCTCGAAGGCCGGCGCCTCCTTGCAACCGTGACTACCCAGGCCGGTTTGATTGCCGCCATCAACGCCGCCAACGCCGCTGGCGGGAACAACACTATCACTCTCGGCAAGAACATTACGCTGTTCGAGTCGACGGCCGACAACACCAGCGACGGCTTCAACGGCTTGCCAGCCATTACCACCGGCGACAATCTTACCATCAACGGCGTCGGCCATATTCTGGCCCGCAGCACCAGCAGCGGTAATTCCGATTTCCGCTTCTTCGACGTCGAATCGGGCGCCACCCTGTCGTTGAAAACGATCACGTTGAAAAACGGCTTGGAATCCGGCGCCGTGCCTGGTTCGTACCAAGGAGGCGCGATCTTTGTCGAGCAGAACGCCACGCTCAAGCTCAATGCCGCCATCCTCACCGGCAACTCGGCAAGTTTGACGGCCAATTCTTTTTTCAGCACAGACTTTTCACTGACCGGAGGCGCCATTTTTACCGCGGGCGTTACCACGGTGAACAATAGCATCCTCAAGGGCAACTCGGTAGCGTTTACCCTCATCAACGGAGTTGACCAGGGGAACAACCAAGGAAGTGGCGCGACGACCAACGACAATGGCGACGACAACGGGAACGGGGGGATTGCCAAGCCGTTCATCGCCGGCGGCGCAATTTACAACGCTTCGGGCGCCTTAACGATCACTGCCAGCGTAGTGTCGAATAATTCCGCCACCTGCACCATCACCAATGGCAACAAGAACGCGAGCATCGGCAACGGAAATTTCAACGGCAACGGCGACGATCCCGGCACCACTGACAACGGCAACCTTAACGGCAACGGCGACTGGGACAGTATCCTCATCGAGGGAGGCGGAATTTACAATTTTGGCAACACCGCCACCTTGACCAACGACGTGATCTCCGGAAACCGCGCCGGATGCACGGTGGTCAACGGCAGCGAAAACGGCAACAGCAACGGCGATAGCAGCGACGGCACCAGCAGTGGCAACCAAAACGGCAACGGCATCGTCAGCGTTGTCGATGGTATTACGGTTTACGGCGGAGGCATTTACAACGCCGCCGGCACGCTTAACGCCAGCGGAACCAGCATCGTTGCCAATTCGATTTTCCTCTCCGTAACCAACAGCGGCGGTAACGGCAATGGCAACGGCGGAATGTCCGACGACGACACCGGCAACCACGGCGGCAACGAAAACGGCAACGGCGTCGACGGTAACAGCGTGCTATTCGGCGGCGGTTTGATGAACGACGTGAACTCAACCGCAGTCCTCAATCGCTGTACGCTCTCGGCCAATTCCATCACCTGCAGCATTACCAATGGCTCCGGTAATGGCAACAATAACGGGGACGACGACATCGACGTCGCCGCTACCGACAACGGCAGCGACAACGGCAACGGTGTATACGGCAACATCACCATTGCCGGCGGCGGACTGTACAACGACGGTACTTTCACCACTGCCAACAGCAGCTATGTCGCCAATTCCATCGTCTGCTCGGTCACCAACGGCAACAACAACGGCAACAACAATGGCGTCCACACCCAAGACGATAACGGCAACACTAACGGCAATGGCGTGGCCGGCAATATCACGCTGTTTGGCGGCGCAATAGCCACCGATACCGACGGCTCGGCGACCATCACACATTGCGTCATTTCAGCCAACTCGATCATCTCGAAGATCACCAACGGCAACAACGACGGCGACGGCAACGGCGAAAACAACGCCGGCCTAGGCAACAGCGAAGGCAAAAACAACGGCAACGGTGTGGCCGGATACGTGTACATCTCTGGCGGCGGCATCGACTACGAATCTTCCACCAATACCGACACGATCAGCCATTGCGTCGTGGCGGCTAATTCCATCAAAAGTACCGTCACTAACGGCAACAACAACGGCAACATGGATGGCAACAACGACGGCGATGGCGACGCCCTGGCCAGCGTCAACACCGACGCCGTACTCGTGCTCCAAGGGGCGGGCATCTGCAACAATGGCGATTTAACCGTTCGCGCAAGCACGATTTCCGACAACTCCATCACCAGCATTATCAAAAACGGCAACCAGGACGGCAACAACTGCGGCAATAACAACCAGGAAGATAAAGACGGCCGCGCCAACGGAAACGCCGTTTCCGGCTTCGTCGGAATGGAAGGCGGCGGCATTGCGAATTTCGACATTCTTGATGTCGATCAATGCGTGCTCGTGGCGAATTTGATCACCAGCAACATTGCCAACGGAAACAACGATGGCGACAGCGACGGCCAAAGCGACGGCGCCCACAACGATTGCGGCATCAACTGTGGCGACGCCGTGTTTGGCGACATCGAAATCTATGGCGGTGGCATCGGCAATTCGGGAACTGCCACCGTCCATTCCTCGACCATTGCCGGCAATTTGCTGAGCAGTACCGTTAGCAACGGTAAAAACGACGGCCAAAACGATGGCGGCGGAACACCCGCCAGCACCGGCACCGACGGCCAAGGCGATGGCAACGGCATCGACGGCACTCTCGAAATGTTCGGCGGCGGCACCGCCAACGCTGTGGGCGCTACGCTAACTCTGAATTCGAACACCGTGGTTGCCAACTCCATTCACAGCAGCCCGGCCACCGGCAGCGGCGACACCACGCTTGACGGGAAAGTAATCAACGGCACTGTTAGCGTCAGCGGTGCAAATAGTTTTTAAGTTTGGCACGTGCCACGTCGTGGCCATCGAAGCTGCTGGCCTTAAAAACAAACCCAGCGGTTCCTCAAATTTCTGGATTCTACTCGGGCATGTCTCTTCCTTCGTCCCGAGCCCCTTTTCCCTCGCTGACGGGCCATTTCTGCGTTATTCTTTGACGGAAAATTGGTGGTGGGACAATTTGAAATTCCGACAGCCGCTTTTCCCGACTGACACAGTCGGGCTATGTTCAAATTGGCCCACCACCGGAAAATCAAGGCGTTTGCAGACGGGATATATTTTTGACATAATGAGTTGTCAAAAATCACCCAGCGGATAGAATTGAGTAGATTCCGGCGGCATTTCCGTAGGTCGCATCGATGGCCATGCACACTGAAACCTCCGACACCGGCTTAATCGAGTTGCTCCAGCAGCACGGCGCGCTGGGCATTGGCGATCTCACCACGGCCATGCACGTTACGGCCACGGCTGTGCGGCAACGGCTTAACCGCTTGATGAATCAGGGAATCATTAAACGAGAAACCGCCAAGCCACTTCGGGGCCGGCCCAGTCACCGTTATTCGCTCACCGAAAAGGGCCGTCGACAAACCGCCTCCAATTTCGCCGACTTAACGTTGGCACTGTGGCAGGAAGTTCGTTCGATCAAGAATCCGGAAGTTCGCGGCGGCGTATTGCAGCGGATCGCCAAAAAGATGGCCGGTTTGTATGGCGATCGCATGAAAGGTCAAAACACTGCCGAACGAATGCAAAATGTGTCTGATCTCATGGCGGAGCGCAATTTGCCCTTCGTCGTAGAGCATCGTCAAACCGCCGATCGCAAAGATCCACTACCCGTGCTCACAGCCTACGCTTGCCCGTACCCTGAATTGGCCGAGCAAGACCGGGGCATTTGCGCCGTCGAAAAAATGTTATTTACCGAACTCCTTGGAGAAAAAGTGCGGCTCAGCGATTGCCGCCTGGATGGCGCCACCTGCTGCCGCTTTGAAAAGAATTAGCCGGTTTCAAATGAATTGATGAATAGTTATAGTAACGGGCTTATAGATTTCCTGTTCCCAGCAAGCAAGGGATTGAAACAACTATGACCCAACCTTGGATCGAAGGTCGGTTTGAAGAAAACGTCATCACTACTACAGTGGAGCAGGCCATCAACTGGGCCCGCCAATCGAGCATTTGGCCGCTGACGTTCGGCCTGGCCTGTTGCGCGATCGAAATGATGGCCACCGGCGCCAGCCGCTTCGATATGGACCGTTTCGGCGCCGGCGCCTTCCGCGCCACGCCTCGCCAGGCTGATTTGATGATTGTCGCCGGCACGGTCACGTACAAAATGGCCAGCCGTGTGCGCCGCTTGTACAACATGATGCCCGATCCGAAGTTCGTCATCGCCATGGGAGCGTGCACGACCGGCGGTGGACCGTACTTCAAATGGGGTTACCACGTCGTGAAAGGCGTGGACTTGGTCGTGCCGGTCGACGTGTACGTCCCCGGTTGCCCGCCTCGGCCCGAAGCGCTGCTGGAAGGCCTGATGCGAATTCAAGACAAAATCAAGGGACACAAACTTACAAGGAAACCCTCACCGGAATTGAGCTTTGCCGCCCTGGGCGAAAAAAGCGAAGACGAATTGCCCGTGCCGCACCACAGCGGTTACGTGCAAGCTCCCGAAGATCTTCCGCCCGTTTACGATCACCAAAAAATCACAGGCTAGCCGGAATGACCAATGACCAAGCACGAATGACCAAGTCAGCAGCGCACCCATTGGTCATTGGGATTTGGTCATTGGACATTTAATCGTCATTAGGCATTAGACATTTCCACAAACTATGGTCGCCATCACCAAACCCACCGCCATGCCCGTAGCACTCCGCATTACCGATTTGCACGTCTCCGTAGGCGGTAAGCCGATTCTCAAAGGGGTCAATTTGGAAATTCGCCGCGGCGAAGTTCACGCCCTGATGGGCCCTAACGGTTCCGGAAAAAGCACGCTAGGTTACGCCATCGCCGGTCATCCCGGTTACGAAGTAACCAGTGGCAAAGTCGAACTGATCGACGCCGAAGGCAAAGTTCACGACGTCCTGTCAATGGAGCCGAATGAACGCGCCCGCCACGGAATTTTCCTGGCCTTCCAGCGGCCGATGGCGATTCCCGGCGTGAAAATGGCCGACTTTTTGCGTCACGCCGCCACCAATGTGCGCCGGCCCGATCGCAAAGAAGGGGAAGAGCTGATTCCCATGAAGGAGTTTCGCACCGAACTCCGCTCCAAGATGGAACAACTTAAAATCAACGCCGAGTTCGCCCGCCGCTATGTGAACGAGGGTTTTTCTGGCGGCGAAATGAAACGGGCCGAAATCCTGCAACTGGCTATGTTGCAGCCCAAGTTCGCCATTTTGGACGAAACCGACAGCGGGCTTGACGCCGACGCTGTCCGCCTGGCCAGCCAAAGCATCGCCGAAATCGGCGGCGCGGCTATGGGCATTTTAATTATCACCCATCACGAGCAACTGCTGGAACACAACACACCGCTGAAAACTCATGTGATGCTCGGCGGCCGGATTGTGGAAACGGGCGGCCCAGAACTTGCAGCAGAATTACACAAGAAAGGTTACGAACGCATCCGCCAAGCCTACCCCGACGCCGCCGCGGAAGAAAAAGCGATGACCGCCAAGGAGCCGGCCGGAATTACATGAACGGAACATTTAACCGCAGAGTCGCAGAGACGCAGAGAAGAAAGAACTTTGGCCACAATGAATGCGAATGAATTAAATTGGCAAAGTGGCAAAAGGCAATTGCTATCGTTCCCATTTTTGTTGCTCCGTGCCTCTGCGTCTCTGCGGTTCAATTTATATTTAAAACCCATGTCTCCTTTTTAAGGAGAACCAAATATGTCTACTGAAGTGCTTGATACCTCCGTTCCGGCTGAAATCAACAAGTACGATTTCCGTACGGAGTCCAAGGCCGTGTTCAAAGCCCGCAAGGGGCTGGATGCCGCCGTCGTCAATCAAATTTCCGACATCAAGGGGGAGCCGGATTGGATGCGGCAGTTCCGCCTGAATGCGCTGGAGATTTTCAACTCCAAGCCCATGCCGCGCTGGGGCGGCAACATCAGTCTCGATTTCCAGGACATCTACTACTACCTGAAGCCCACCAACGAGCAGGGCAAAACTTGGGACGAAGTTCCCGAGGAAATCAAAAAGACCTTCGACCGCCTGGGCATTCCCGAGGCCGAGAAAAAATATCTCGCCGGCGTCAAAGCTCAGTTTGAAAGCGAAGTGATTTACGGTTCGCTCAAGGAAGACCTGGCCCGGCAAGGCGTGATTTTCACCGATACCGATTCGGCGGTCCGCGAACATCCCGAATTGGTCCGCAAGTATTTCGCCACCATCATCCCGCCGGCGGACAACAAATTCGCCGCACTCAATTCGGCGGTGTGGTCGGGTGGGTCATTCATTTACGTGCCCAAGGGAGTGAAAATCGAATTCCCGCTGCAAGCTTATTTCCGCATCAACGCCGAAAGCATGGGCCAGTTCGAACGCACGCTGATCATTGTCGACGAAGGGGCCCAAGTGCATTATGTGGAAGGCTGCACCGCTCCCATGTATACCACCGAGAGCCTGCACTCGGCCGTGGTGGAAATTGTGGTGAACAAGCACGCCCGCTGCCGTTACACCACCATCCAAAATTGGGCCAACAACATTTACAACCTCGTCACCAAGCGGGCCCTAGCTTATGAAGGCGCGCTGATGGAATGGATCGACGGCAACCTGGGCAGCCGCCTGACGATGAAATATCCGGCCGTGTACATGATGGAGCCGGGCGCGCGGGGTGAAATTTTGTCGATCGCCTTCGCCTCGCACGGCCAGCATCAAGATGCCGGCGCGAAGTTGGTTCACTGTGCTCCCGACACATCCGGACGCATCATCAGCAAAAGCATTTCCAAAAACGGCGGCCGCGCCAGTTATCGCGGCCTGGTCAAAGTGGAGCGCGGCGCGAAACGAGCCAAATCGAACGTGGTGTGCGACGCCCTGATTCTCGACTCCAAAAGCCGCAGCGACACGTATCCGTATATCGAAGTCGACGAGCAAAACGTCCAGCTTGGCCACGAGGCCAGCGTGTCCCGCATCAGCGAGGAGCAATTGTTCTACCTGCAAAGCCGCGGCCTGTCAGAAGCCGAGGCCAGCACGATGATCGTCTCCGGTTTCATCGAGCCGTTGGTGAAAGAGCTGCCGATGGAATACGCCGTGGAAATGAACCGCCTGATCGAGCTGCAAATGGAAGGCTCGGTGGGGTAATTGTGACAATCGCGCAAAACGTCATTGGCTTTCATGCTTGTGAACGTTCATTTGCCGAAGAGCTACGCGATGGGATGCTTATAATCGACGATTGGGTTCCGAGTGAAAATCAATACGACTGGTTGGGGCCGGGCATATATTTTTGGGAAGGTAGTTTACGAAGAGCGAGGGAATTTGCTGTCGATCCTTTACGCAACATTGCGGATCCGATGATTATCGAAGCCGACATCTCTCTTGGAAGATGTTTCGACTTAACAGATACTGAATACCTGGATGTATTGCGCGATACTTACGAAAGTTTGGCAGAATTGTTCCAAGAACAGGCGTTGCCGTTGCCTAGAAATCGAGGCAAGCTACGAGACCTTGATTGTCTGGTTATAAAACAGTTCCTCAATTTGATGGAAAATGGTTTAGGAGACGAGGTTATTGAGTATCAAACGGTGCGTTGTCCGTTTGAAGAAGGAGAACCAGTGTTCCCTGGATCGTTTATTCGTCGCCAAACCCATATTCAAATTGCAGTCCGCGACCCAACATGTATTCAACTGCGGGATTTCCATAACATATAGGTGACCTATGTCGTCGAATCTTGACAGAGAATTGATCGATAAATCCAAGCGCATTGTCGCAAAGGCGCACCAGAAACCACGTAGCGAGCAGTTCAAATCGCTGTTGGACAGTGGACTGATTAATAGCAAAGGCCAAGTCCAGCGTAATGGCAAAGTTATCCAACGAAAGCGGCGCCGTCCTGCATGAGTACTATTTCCTCTACAGGTTTCAGCGGCGAAACCTTTGAAGAATTTCTCGCCGCTCGCCAGGAACCCGATTGGCTTCTCAAGGCCCGCCGCACAGCTTGGCAGATATTTCAAGATTTACCGCTTCCCAGTCGAGCCGACGAAGAATGGATGCGCACCGACATCCGCCTGTTCCGGCTAGAAAACTTTGGGCTCGACCGGACGGGCTTGCCACATTTCGACTCCTTAAGTCACGTTCCGAACCAAGGGCTGCTAAGCCATGGTGTGTCACTTGGTGGTCAGCATATTACTACGAATAATCACTTGTATTTCTCAAGTCTTAATCCGAAATGGGATGCCCGAGGCGTAGTGTTTGGAAGCCTCGACTCGTTGGTGCATGACCCAAAATACGAAGGCATTATCAAGAGATATTTATTTCACGCTGTTAATTTTCGAGCTGACAAATTTACGGCTCTTCATGCAGCTTGCTGGTCCGGCGCAATACTTGTAATCGTCCCAAAGGGCGTGGTTGTAAATGAACCTCTCCACATGGTTACCGAAATCGTTGGTGGCGGCGTGGATTTTGGGCATGCCTTAATCATTCTCGAAGACGGCGCAGAAGCCACCATATTAGCGGAAAATGTTAGCGATGCGCATCCGGGTCTCCACTGCGGCGCGATCGAGCTGATCGTCGGTCCCGGCGCGAAGCTCCGCTACGTGAATCTGCAAAATTGGGGCACCGGCGTGTGGCATTTCGCCCATCAAAAAGCGATCGTCGAAGCCGGCGGGCAACTGCAATGGACCATTGGCGCGCTGGGCGCGCGGCTGGCCAAAGTCAATCAGCATGTGGCGCTGGCCGGTTCCGATGCCCACGCCCAGGTGAACGGTGTCATGTTCACCGAAGGCAAGCAGCATTTGTCGTATCACACGTTGCAGCATCATCAGGCCCCGTATTGCAAAAGCGATTTGTTGTACAAAGGCGCACTGCAAGATCAATCGCGGCTGGTATGGCGCGGGATGATCAAAGTCGACCACGGCGCTCAAAAAACTGACGGCTACCAGCGCAACGACAACCTGATGCTTTCCGACCATGCCCGGGCCGATTCCATTCCCGGCTTGGAAATTCAGGCCGACGATGTCCGCTGCACGCACGGTTCCACTACCGGCCGGGTGGACGACGAAATGATTTTTTACGCACAGTGCCGGGGTCTGACTCGTAAGGAAGCCACGCGGATGGTCGTGGCCGGCTTCTTCCAGCAAGTGTTCGACCGCATCACCATCGACAGCGTGCGTGAAGCATTGGGCGAAGCCATCGGCCGCCGCATCCGCGAATACGCATGAAATTCGCGGCCTCTTGCCCGATTGCTGCCCGCAGTGTCCAATAGCGGCGTTGTCTAAGCTGATTTTTCACCGCGCGCTGGATTTGCGATGAACACCGATTTCGACATGCACGAGCTGACGCGCTCGCTGCACTGTAAAAACGATTCCAAAATTGTGCTCCTCGTCGCCGATGGTTTAGGCGGCTTACCGATGGATCCGGGCGGGCCGACGGAACTGGAAGCGGCCAAGACGCCGCATCTCGATGAGCTGGCCCAGCGCGGCGTCTGCGGCGGCAGCATTCCGGTGAAGCTGGGCATCGCGCCGGGCAGCGGCCCTGGCCACTTGGCGCTGTTCGGTTACGATCCGCTCAAGTACGTCATTGGCCGCGGCGCGCTGGAAGCCACGGGTATTGGTTTCGAGCTGGGCCCGCACGACGTGGCGGTGCGCGGCAATTATTGCACGCTCGATGCGGCCGGAAAAATCAGCGACCGCCGGGCCGGCCGCTTCGCCAGCGAAGAAAGCGCACCGCTGGCCGACAAACTGGGCGCCGTCAAAATTCCCGGCGTGGAAGTATTTGTGCGACCGGTGAAGGAACATCGCTTTGTCGTCGTTTTCCGCGGACAGGGCCTGGGCGGCGACGTGGCAGATACCGATCCCCAAGCCACCGGCGTGCCGCCGCTCGATCCCGTCGCCAAACCGGGCAGCGAAAAAACGGCGCAGGTGGCCAAAGAGTTCATCTCGCAGGCACGCAAAATTCTCGCTGGTGAAACCAAAGCCAACGGTCTCACGCTGCGGGGCTTTGCCGAAAAACCGAAGCTTCCCACGTACGAAGAAGTGTACGGGCTGAAAGCTGCCGCCATCGCGGTGTATCCCATGTATAAAGGCCTGGCTCGCCTGGTGGGCATGGACATTGTCGGCAACGCCCAAACGCTCGGCGAGCAAACCGACGTGCTCAAACGGTATTGGACCGAGTACGATTTCTTCTTCATGCACTTCAAATACACCGACAGCACCGGCGAAGATGGCAACTTCGCAGCAAAAGTGAAGCGGATTGAAGAACTCGATAATGCCCTGCCCTGCATCACGGCGCTGAAACCCACGGTGCTCATTGTCACGGGCGATCACAGCACGCCAGCCAAGCTGAAAAGTCACAGTTGGCATCCGGTTCCGACGGTGCTGGTTTCAGACGTGTGCCGCACCGACGGCTGCCAAAAATTCGGCGAGAGCGAAGCCCTGCGAGGCGGCCTGGGTCTATTCGAAGCCAAATATCTCATGCCGCTGGCCCTATCCAATGCCGGCCGCATGGGCAAATACGGCGCATAGTCGCAAGAAGCAGATTGAACCGCAAAGGCGCAGAGACGCAGAGAGGACACGGACAGGATAAGGAAACCAGGAAGAAATGAACCCAGGAATCCGAGAGTGGGCTAATCTCCCTCTGCTTTTGTATTCACAGGCAAGCCTGTGAGTTTGATCAATCAAAATTCAAAGCAGCATATTTTCATTTGTCTTTCGTGTCTTCGTGGTTTCCTGCCTTCCTTATAAATTGCTTCTCCGTGCCTCTGCGTCTCTGCGGTTCATTCAACACGCTATACCCCCGCCGCGGCCCGGGCTAATTTCCGGCGGCCGTGTTCGGAGAGCACAGTTTTGCGCAGCCGGATGGCATCTGGCGTGACTTCCACCAATTCATCTTCTTCGATGTACTCCAGCGCGCTTTCCAGCGTCATTTCTCGCGGCGGCCGCAGCAAAATGTTTTCATCTTTTCCTGCCGCGCGCATGTTGCTTAGCTTTTTCTCTTTCGTCGGGTTCACAATCATGTCTTCATTGCGGGCATTTTCGCCTACGATCATTCCTTCGTACACTTCGTCGCCGGGCTTGATGAACAAATCTGACCGCTCCTGCAACGTGTTCAGGCCGTAGGCGAATACTTTTCCTGCGGCCATCGACACCAGCACGCCGTTCAGGCGGCAGGGAATTTCGCCTTCCATCGGCCGGTAACTTTCAAACCGATGGTGCATAATCGCCGTGCCTTGCGTGGCGTTCAGCAAGCGTGTTCGCAGGCCGATGAGTCCGCGGGCCGGAATCGAAAACGTCAAATGGGCATATTCGCTGCGGCCGTGCATTTCGACCATTTTTCCACGCCGCGCACCAACCAGTTCCATCACCGGCCCCAGCTTCTCGTGCGGCACTTCAATGACCAGCGATTCAAACGGTTCTTCGGTCACGCCATGATGCTCCCGCAAAATGACGTGCGGTTTGCCGATCGACAACTCGTAACCTTCGCGCCGCATGATTTCAATCAGCACCGAAAGATGCAACAGCCCTCGGCCGGAAACCACAAATTGCTCCGTGCCTTCCAGCGGTTCCACACGCAGGGCTACGTTCTTTTCCAGCTCGCGATCCAGCCGCTCCCGCAAGTGCCGCGTGGTTAAAAACTTGCCGCTGCGGCCGACAAACGGCGAAGTATTCACGCCGAAAACCATTTGCAGCGTCGGCGGATCGACCGTCAACCGCGGCAGTGCGACTGGCTGCTGCAGGTCGGCAATCGTGTCGCCAATTTCCACGTTTTCCAGGCCGACCACGGCCGCAATATCGCCCGCCGTGGCTTCGTTC
>DATJYL010000184.1 GCA_035499655.1 Pirellulales bacterium | reverse complement strand
GTAAATGGACCAGCGATTTGCCGGACCGGCCTCGCGCTGATCGATCGAGCGCCAGGCGGAATCGGGCTCCGGGGCTGGTGCGGTGGAATCGGTGTCGCTCGCTATGGCGTAGCCCGCCTGCTTGACCGAAGTGGGCAAATTTCGCGGCGGTTCGGCAGACGCTTTCGCTTCATCTTTCACACCAAGAGCGATGGAATTTGCGCCAGCGGGAACATAGCGTTCGTCGCCGACATCGACGAAAGGGACCTTGCCAATTTCAGCAGCCGGAACAATTGGAGTTTGCGAGGACGACTGCGTTAAACGGCAGGAGCAGAGCGCCAGGCAGCAGATTGCACCAAGCGAGTAAATTCGATATTTGTTTGATCGAGCGGACATTGCACAGCGCGACCAACGGTCGCGGCTTTATGATTACGAGGCGATCTACTGGGTTGGCATTTGGCCGAGCATGGTTTCCGGCGGCGGCGCTCCATCACGTTTTGCAAAGCGTATCAGGGGAGGGGAGTTGTACATGAACTGCTCGTCCGGGCTGGCCACGTCCACCGGCACCCGGCCGCCGATCCGCACAATGGCCATCGGCCGGCCCAGCCGATCGGCCAGCGCGAGCGGATCTTCCTTAGGGCTGGCCTCCAAAGTCAATTGCGATTTGGGGTCTTCCTGCCGGGCGTACGCATTCCGCGGATTTTCCAAATAAATAATGCGCGTGATGAATTTGCCATCGATCGCCGCTTCCAAATCTTCCTGCGTGAATTCGATCGGAATCGGAAACCGCAGTTCTTCGCCGCAGGGGGGATACAAGCGGTTAATGACTTCGATGGTGGGATATACTTCGTCCCCTTCGTGATGCGGAATGCCGGTCACACGCAGCCGATAGACCGGGCCGATCAGCATGGCCACCTTTGTCGGGGCCGGTTGCGGCTGGGTGAATTGATTTTCGACCGCGAACGAAATGTTTGTTCCTTGTGGCCCGCGAATTTCCAGCGGCTGATAATAGCCGGCCAAGGGTCCGCCTTGCTGGAGCTTGGCGGCGCCAATTTCTCCCGGGACCAACACGCCGGCGTTTAAATGGTGAACCAGCGGCGGATCGGCCAGCGCTAGAGTAGAACCCAACAGGCATGCGCCTGCGGCGATGCAAGAGCGGGAAATGTCGCGCAGGGCAGCAAGGATTGACATGGGAAAATTTGGCTTACGTTCATAAAAAGCCCAGGGGTTGCAACCCCTGGGCTTACAGTCACGCGACTTCGCACCGGACAGTAAATTCTTTGTTGAAACCAAGGGCCATTACTGGCAGGCGCCGTTGGCACAACCGCCGCCCGCGCCGGGCACCACTTGATGGGCCACGTCGCAGGGCTGGTTGAACTCGACCGGCGGCACCGCACTGGTTTCGACAATTTTCACATGATCGACCGGCTTGGGATAACTCATGCCGGGAATTTGCGCCACGCGGATATTCACTTGTTCCGTCGGCGGCGGAATGTGCATGTGCGTTTCGTTCGTCATGATGTGCCGCTGCAATCCGGCCGGCACACCCAGCGGAACATACGGCGGGCCAGGCAAACCGATTGGCGTACCGCAGTACGGCATGCCATATTCCGGCACATCCATACCGGCGACAAATTGCGGCGGCGGACTTGTCGGCTGGCCAACTTCCGCGGCAATCGATTCGGCCGGATGATGGCAGGGAATTGGCCCCCAGTAGCCGGCTTGCACCACATCGCCTTCCGGACCACCGCCATCGCCGGATTGCAAATCTTTGTTGCCGATCCGAATGATCGCCAAAATGGAACCGCGGCGATCGGCTTCGACAATGGGGTCGACGCCCGGATCAAGCCGCGTGCTGACCAAGGTTTCGACACCGGCCAGCGCCAATTCCTGATATTGCGGATCGGGCAGGTAAATGACCTTCGTCACGAAATTGCCCGAAAGGACTTGCTTGAAATCGTCGTCGGTCAACTGGAAGGGAATAAAATTGTGAGCGATGAACGCTTCGGTCCGCGGCACGGTGGGGGCCACTTCCAAAGTTGGATACAGCTCCACGCCGGGGTAGCCGGGGATATCGGTCAGCTTCAAGCGATAGATCGCGCCTTGCGGAAAGTTGAAGCGGCCGGGGACCACGAGCGGCTCGGAATCGAACATGCCGTGGCTGGCCACATCCCAATGGATGCGCATGCCGTCGGGACCGGTGAAACCGATCTGCGACGTCGGCGGGGCCATCATCATCGGGTATGCACCGCACGGAGCGAAACCACCAGGGCCTCCGCCTGCTCCCATACCTACTCCGGGCCCAATGGGCGCGTGGTAACCGGCGAGCATGACGCCCGGACCGGGACCATCGACGCCCGGACCTGGGTGCATAATCATTTGGGCCGGCGGCAGCACGTTGGTGCGCGGCTCAAACACCGGTTGAATTTTCGCGATGTGATCCAGCGGCGAGTTTTGAGGCAAAGCGCAACCCGCGCTAAGCAGGGCCGCCAACAATCCGACCCCGAACCAAGTCCGAATTTTCATTTTTCCCCCCTCGAGACCAGCAAATTTCGAATACGGAAAATCGAAAACCCATCGCGAAGTTTTGCGATGGTGGTTCGAATTTCTTGCGGAATTGCTCTTGGGCTGGCGCTTTGGCCGGCCGTAGAATTCCGGCATGGATCGCGCTGCCGAAGGTCGGCAGAGCGGTCCCTGTGTGGTAATCGTCGGACTGGCATAACAGGTTTCTTTGGCAAATTCCGCACATTCGGCATATGAAGTTCATTTTGCCCAGCCTCGCCTGGTTCGCATTACTGGCTGGTTGGGGCTTCGCCCAAACCCAGCCGCAGCCGGCAGTTAGCCCAACTTTATCCATCTGGCCCGCCGATCCTGCAGCTAGCTCGGCGGGCGCTGCTGCCGGGTTGGACGCAGCCACATTCGGCGCGGGAGCTTCGGTTGATCGCGCGGCGTCCAGCAATGCTACCGCGGCGCCGCCGAACGCTGTTCCGAGCTTGCCGGTTACCGATGCGGTTCCATCCAGCCCTGCCGCGGGCTTGCCAGTTACCGCCGCACAGCCTGGTGCTAGCGCAAGCAATTCGCCGGAGCAAACCAACGGCGTCGATTTATTCATGCAGCGCATGACCGGCGCGGCGCAGCAACAGACATCAGTGCAGGCGCGCATTCGGTATCACGCCGATCTGTTCGGCCAACAGACCTTCGGCGCCGGCCTGTACTTGCAACAAGGCGTGGGGGATGAGCGACAATTTCGCCTGGAATTGAAAACCGCCTTGGGCGATCAGTTGCTGACGTTTCAACAAGTGTGCGACGGAAAATACTTGTGGCAATACCAAGATGGGTTCGACAAGCCGAAGGCCGGCGCGGCCGATCGGACCACGATTGCGCGCATTGATTTGCGCAAAGTCCGGGAAGCACTGGACAATGCTGATGCGAATTCTAACGGCCTTCCGTCGATGACTTCTGTGACCGGTGAATTCGCCTGGGGTGGATTGCCAAAACTGCTTACGGGGCTGCAAAACTCTTTCCGCTTTACGCGGGTCGAAGCGGGGAAGCTAGATACCTTGCCAGTGTGGATTGCGGCCGGATCGTGGCGGCCCGAGGCCATGGCAACGATCTCGAAAGAGTTGGCCGCCGAAGCGGCAAGCGAGCGGCCGCTCAATTTGAAATTGCTTCCGCCGCAGTTGCCTGAGCAAGTGCAGTTATACGTGGGGCAGGATGATTTATTTCCCTACCGCATTGAATATCGACGCCGAGCAAGCGGAAAGGGCAGGGGAGGGGACGCCGACCGGGCAGAAATGCTGCCAATGGTGACCGTGGAGTTTTACGAAGTGCGGCTGAATACGCCGATCAATCCGCGCGAATTCGATTACCAACCCGGCAGCGCCGACGTACTGGACACGACTGCGGCATATATCAAGAGCTTGCAGGGGAAGAAGTGAGGGGGGAGGGAGGTGAGGGGTGAGTGGTGAGGGGTGAGGTATTCGCCGCTAGTTGGGCGGCCACGCGGATTGCTTCGATCATGCCGCTTGTCTCGGCGCGGCCTTGCCAGGCCAAATCGAACGCCGTGCCGTGCGCCACGCTGGTGCGGACGATGGGCAGACCCAAAGTCACATTCACCGCCCGATGCATGCCTAAGAGTTTGATGGCGATGTGTCCCTGATCGTGATACATGGCCACGACGGCGTCGAATTGGCCCTCGC
>DATJYL010000183.1 GCA_035499655.1 Pirellulales bacterium | reverse complement strand
CTAGGATAAGGTTCTTCGCGTAGCCTCGAATTAAGCCACATCCTCCACCGCTTGTGTGAGCCCCCGTCAATTTCTTTGAGTTTCAGCCTTGCGACCATACTCCCCAGGCGGAGCACTTAACACTTTCGCTACGACTGAAGGACTATGGAGGATCCTTCAATCAAGTGCTCAGAGTTTACGGCTAGGACTACCGGGGTATCTAATCCCGTTCGCTACCCTAGCTTTCGTGCCTCAGCGTCAGATAAGACCCAGTACGCCGCTTTCGCCACCGGTGTTCCTTAGGATATCAACGCATTTCACCGCTCCACCCTAAGTTCCGCGTACCTCTATCTTCCTCAAGCACAGTAGTTTCGGGCGCAATTCCTCAGTTGAGCTGGGGGATTTCACACCCGACTTTCTGCACCGCCTACGCACCCTTTAAGCCCAGTAATTCCGAATAACGTTAGCAAGGTTCGTCTTACCGCGGCTGCTGGCACGAACTTAGCCCTTGCTTCCTCTGCGGATAGGTCAACATAGAGAGATTACCCTCTACGATTTCCTCCCCACTGACAGCGGTTTACAACCCGAAAGCCTTCATCCCGCACGCGGCGTCGCTCGGTCAGACTTGCGTCCATTGCCGAAGATCCTCGACTGCAGCCACCCGTAGGTGTCTGGGCAGTATCTCAGTCCCAGTGACGCGGGTCGTGCTCTCACACCCGCTACCCATCATTGCCTTGGTGGGCCGTTACCCCGCCAACAAGCTAATAGGACGCAGATCGCTCCACCGGTGGAATCACACCTTTGGTCCGGAGACATTATCTGGTATTACCCCGTCTTTCGACGGACTATCCCAGACCGGAGGGTACGTATCTACGCATTACTGTCCCTTTCGCCACTCCTGTATTGCTACAGGCGTTCGACTTGCATGCCTAATCCACGCCGCCAACGTTCATTCTGAGCCAGAATCAAACCCTTCAATTTATTTGCTTTGCCGATGCCACACTCAGTCGACGACTTGCGGTCGCCCACCAAAAAACTGACACCGGGTTGTTAGCCAATAGAACGAAACGGTCTGATGGTTATGTGGCCACAAAAATCCTTCGGCCTGAACCGACGGACTCCTGCAGCCATGCCGTCTTTCGACGGCTGTCACAGTACTTGTGCTGGCTAATTCAAAGAAGTCAACTACCGAATTGTCAAAGACCAATTTCCGAATGCGCTAAAACCGCAATCGGTCACAGTAGGTCAGGCTTTCCAGCCTGAAGTGTCAGCCTAGAAAGGCTGATTAACTGGGAACAAAAAACCCGAAGTTGCACAGCTTGCTCGATGGGACGCTGCCCATCCAAATAAGCCGTCCAACTGCCGGGATTTAAGATTCTAATGATTGGAGAGCGGGTGTCAACAGGCTTGCAGAATTATTTTGTTACCAAGCAAAGCGGGTCAACCGAGGGACTTCCCAGGCGCTTCATTTTGCCCAGTTGACTGTTTCGCAGCTAATCGTCTTTTGCAAACACAACGGGACGCGGTAAAACACTACCTAAGCGTGCCGCACCCAAACAGTCCCCAACGACCAAAGCGGCTCAGATCATTCGCCTCCGGAATCGCATCTCCCATGCCAATAAAAGGCATGTCGACATTGTCCCGAGGGCCGACACTACGGTTCCTAATGATTCGGCATCGAAAGATCTTCTGAGTATGCCATGCGTAGTTATCTACCCAAAAGTGTTCTGTGCCTGCGTCAGTATAGCCTTCGAAAGTTCCTAAGCGACCTAATCGCCGGGGTAACCGTGGGATTGGTGGCCCTGCCTCTGGCGATGGCTTTTGCCATTTCGTCCGGAGTTTCACCCCAAGCGGGCTTGTATACCGCCGTCGTGGCCGGCTTTTTAATTTCTGCATTCGGCGGTTCGCTGACGCAAATCGGCGGGCCGACCGGTGCATTTGTCGTCGTCGTGCATGGCATTGTTTCCAAGTATGGCCTGAACGGCCTGTTCAATTGCACGCTTATCGCCGGCATGATGCTGGTTGGTTTGGGAATCACCGGCTTGGGCAAAGCGGTGCGGTTCATCCCGCGGCCAGTCATCGTCGGCTTTACCAACGGCATTGCGGTTCTGATTGCCAGCACGCAAATCAAAGATTTTTTTGGTTTGAAAGTCGAAAACGTTCCCGGCGAGTTTCTCGGCCGGATGCAAACGCTGCTTTCGCATTTTGACACCATTTCCTGGCGGGCCACCGTGCTGGCCAGCGCAGGAATAGTCGTCATTTTGTTGTGCAGAAGATATTTGAAGCGCGTGCCCGCCTACATAGTGGCCATGATTCTTGGCACGGCCATTGTGGCCTTCAGCGGTCTTGCCGTGGAAACCATCGGCACCCGCTTCGGCGGCATTCCCCAAGGCTTGCCCACATTTATGCTGCCCAGGTTCCAGCCCGACATGATCGTCCCTTTGTTTTCCCCCGCATTAACCGTGGCGCTGCTAGGAGCCATCGAATCGCTGATGTCGGCAGTGGTCGCCGACCGAATGAGCGGCGATAAACACAATCCAAATGTCGAGCTCGTGGCTCAAGGCATTGCCAACATTGCCGTGCCCCTATTTGGCGGAATTCCTGCCACTGGAGCTATTGCGCGCACGGCCACCAACATTCGCGCCGGCGCCAAAACGCCCGTGGCCGGAATGATTCATGCCGCCACCTTACTGTGCGTGCTGGTGTTTGCCGCGCCCTTGGCCCAATATGTTCCCCTGGCGGTATTGGCCGCCATTCTGCTCGTGGTTTCTTACTACATGGGGGAATGGAAAGAAATTCCCAAACTGCTGAAACTCACCTGGGCCGACATCAGCGTGTGGGCAATTACTTTTGGCCTGACCGTCTTCGCCGATTTAACGGTGGCCGTCGAAGTGGGAATTGTTCTGGCCGCGCTGCTGTACATTCACAAAGTCACCAACACCACCACTGTCACCCGGGTAACCAAGGAATATGTCGACGACGGTTGGTCGCATATTTTGCAAGACAAGCCGATCCCGGAGTATGTCAGCGTGTTTCGCATTCACGGCCCGTTCCTATTTGGCGCGACAGAAAAGATTTTGCATATTACCGATCGTTTAGAAGAATTGCCTCCGATTGTGATCCTGCGCTTGCGCAACATGACGGCTATCGACGCCACCGGTCTGCAAGCCCTGGAAGATTTGGCCGATCATCTCCGCGCAGCAAATCGGACGCTGATATTATGCGGCGCGCCGCCCCAGCCGACCCAACTGATGCGCCAAGCGGAGTTTGAGCAGCACGTGGGCCCTGCGAACATCTGCGAAAACTTTCACGCCGCCATCGAGCGGGCCATTATCGCCTATTTCGCCACTGGGTCGGCGCGCAGAACGGCCTAGGCCCAAACCGTGCCACCGCATGGATTGCCGGGCGGCAAATGCCTGTCTCGCTTCTCCCGCCTCATCTGGATTTGGATTCGGCCGGCGCCTCGCTGGCAGTGCGCTTGGACAATAGCCCATCGATGCTGAAGCTGCCCGCGCCCAAAAACATGATGCACAGCGCGCCCAGTAAATACAGGGCGTCGAGTTCGCGGGCCCAACCGCCCATCGGATCCATCTGCCATAGCTCGTTGGCATGAGCCAGCCAAACGGCCACTCCCATGTTAATGGCGATGATCAGCCCGCCAATCCGCGTAAAAAGTCCGATGATGACCAAAACGGGTGCCAGCACTTCGCCGATGTAAACGCCGTAGCGGACAAAATCGGGCAAGTTATGGGCAGCGAGCTGGGGTCCCATCCAATCAATGCCGTTCCGGATTTTGGCTATGCCATGGCATAGCAACAGCCCGCCAATTGTTAAACGCAACAGCAACTTACCGATATTCTGACTCCAACAACTGCTGGTAGAATCCATATCTTTCACCGCCTTTCGTGAAAAAATAGCTGTCGAGCCGCATCGTGCTGCCCGCCTGAGGGGCCCATTCTAACGAAAAACAAGCGAAAAACGCACCCCAATCGGCTCGAATCGGCCTTTTCCCCGGGCAGCCATTGGAATAACATAGATGAATACGCAGTCTCCCAACGTGCAAAGCCGCACTGGCAGCTCGGTGGCGGCTTGTGGATTAACGTCAATCGGCCTCAGTTTTGCTGCTGCCCGTTGATGTCTGGGTTGATCGCCGGCGCGCCTGCCGTTTTGGCGCTGGCTGCCCCGGATGGTTTACTACTCCGTTTGTATGCCCTGACAGGATAGATTTTCGACCGTGTTCACCAGCCCCAGCATGGCGGCGAGGGCCCTATCGAGGTTTTGGCTATGGAATTGCAACACCTACGTAACATTGGAATTTCCGCCCACATCGACTCCGGGAAAACTACCCTGAGCGAGCGCATTTTGTTTTACGCCGGCCGCATCCACCGTATTCAAGAGGTCAAAGGCGGCCAGGGCGAAGGCGCCACCATGGATTACATGGACCTGGAGCGCGAACGCGGAATTACCATCACCAGCGCCGCCACCACCGTTCACTGGGACGATGCCCAGGGGAACGACCACCAAATCAACCTCATCGATACGCCGGGCCACGTCGATTTCACCGTCGAGGTGGAACGCAGCCTGCGCGTCTTAGATGGCGCCATTCTCGTGCTATGTGCCGTGGGTGGCGTGCAAAGCCAATCGATGACCGTCGACCGGCAAATGAAGCGCTATCATGTGCCCCGGTTGGCGTTCATCAATAAGATGGACCGGATCGGCGCTAATCCGCTGCGTGTCGTGCAGCAGGTGAAAGAAAAGCTGGAATGCGACGCCATTCTGATGCAACTGCCGATCGGCAAAGAAGACGATTTCGCCGGCATCATCGACCTGATTACCATGCAGGCGGTCTACTTCGACGGCACGAACGGCGAAAAAGTCCGCCGCGAGGCCATTCCGGCAGAGCTGATGGACGATGCAAAAAAACACCGCCACGCCATGCTCGAAAGTTTGTCGATGTACAGCGACCAACTGATGGAACTGATGTTGGCCGAACAGGAAGTGCCCGAAGAATTGATTCATGCCACGGTGAAAGATGCCGTGCAAAATCAAGACGCCACCGCCGTGTTCATGGGTTCCGCCTACAAAAACAAGGGTGTGCAGCCGCTGCTGGACGCCATCGTCCGCTATCTCCCCTCGCCATTGGCCCATGCCATCACTGCAAAAAAGTGGGACAATCCGGAAGAGAAAATAGAATTGGCGGCCGATCCCGATAAGCCGTTCGTCGGCATGGCGTTCAAGTTGGTCGACGATCCGTACGGCCAGCTCACCTTCATGCGCATTTATCAAGGCACGGTGAACAAGGGAGACCAAATGGTCAACCAACGCACCAGCCAAAAGCAGCGGCTCAGCCGCATTGTCCGCATGCACGCCGACAAACGTGAGGAAATGGACAGCGCCAGCGCCGGCGACATCGTGGCCATTATCGGGCTCGATGCGGCCAGCGGCGATACCTATGCCCCCGAACACAAATTCGGCACGCTGGAAAACATGTTCATTGCCGAGCCAGTTATCAAAATGGCCATCACGGTGCCCAATCGTGAATCTGGCGACAAGTTGGCCAAAGCCCTGCAACGCTTCAGCCGCGAAGATCCCACGTTCCGCATCAGCACCGACGAAGAAACCGGCGAAACCATCATCGCCGGCATGGGCGAGTTGCACCTGGATATTTACGTTGAACGCATTCGCCGCGAATATAAAGTACAGGTAGAAGTCGGCGCGCCGAAGGTCAGTTACCGCGAAGCGCCCACCCAACTTGCCGAGTTCAACTTCAAGCACAAAAAACAAAGCGGTGGTTCCGGTCAGTACGCCCACATCGTGGGCAAGTTCGAACCGTTGGCGGAAGATTCGCCCGAGACCTTCGAATTCGAGAACGAGGTCATTCAAGGCCGCATTCCGAAGGAATACATTCCGTCGGTGGAAAAGGGCCTCCGGGCGGTGCTGAACAAAGGCCCGATCGCCGGATTCCCCATCGTGGGACTCAAAGTCATTTTGGAGGACGGCTCCTATCACGAAGTCGACAGCTCCGACATGGCGTTCCAAATTTGCGGGCAGAATTGCTTGCGGGAAAATTTCCCGAAGACCAAGCCCGTGCTGTTGGAACCGGTGATGAAGGTCGAAATTGAAGTGCCCACCACGTTCCAAGGCCCCGTGGCGGGCAATTTGACGAGCCGCCGTGGCATCATCATGTCGTCGGAAATCCATGGCAACACGGCCGTCATCGAAGGCGAAGTGCCGCTGGCCGAAACGTTCGGTTACTCCACCGATTTGCGCAGCCTGACACAAGGGCAGGGCACCTTCAGCATGGAGTTTGCCAAATACCGCCGAGTGCCCAACAGCATTCAGCAGGAAATCATCGAAGAAAAGAAAAAGCAACTCGTCGGCGCCAAGTAACCGCCGAATCTATAAGGCGCATACGTAGTCATCGCATCAGCAAAGGCCAGGGCTTGCAACTCTGGGCTGTTTTAGAGAAAGCCCTTTGTTGAGGCAAGCTGCGCGGCCTTCAGAAGCTGAAAAGCATAATCCTGGCGCATTGGTGCTATCGTCGTTGGAAGGCGAATCGCTATCGCCGAGTAGCCCATAAACGAGTAAAAAGAGGCCCCAAAATGCCCATCTAAACGATGGTGATTGTCGCCGGACAAAAATGCCGAAATTAATAACGGAGGATCTTTCTATGAAGACGAAAGTCGTTCGCCTGTTGATTGCGGCCTTGTTCGTGTGTGGCTTGTCGGCTTCGGTGGTTGAAGCCGGCGGGGTGCGCGTCGGAATTGGCGTAGGCATTGGACCCGGGTTTTATCATCCGTATCCGTACTATCCGTATGCGTATTATCCGTATCCCTACTATGCGCCAGCTCCGGTGTATGTGGTGCCGGGACCAACGTACGTCCAAGCGCCTCCCACGTATGTCCAAGGTCCGGCGTCATACGTTCAAACCGTGCCTCCACAGCAGCAAAACTACGCTCCCACTTCAACGTATGCGTATCCCAGCACCGCCACACCGGCCGCTGCAACGGCTTATTCCAATCCCAACACGGCCCCTCATTATCTGCCGCCGCCACCGCAACCGGGCGCTCAGCAAAGCAATCCCAACGCACCGCCCCCATACCCGGTGCCTTCGGGTTCCTAACCCTCCCCGGGGCGACAAAAATCTTGAAGCGTCTTGAAGCCGCCGCTAAGCGCAACCGTCCTACGGGCGACGCATCAATCGGAATTGCACCGATCAATTAGGGCCTGCTCAACCGCCGGGGTGATCAAATCATCCGGGTGGCATTGTTTTTGCAAAAGGCCCTTCCGTCTTTGTCGCATTAAAGTTTCACGCGCTTGCAATTGAGACGTTGGCGACCTATCGTGTGGAACATGCAGTCCTTGGATTTCAACTTCGTCCCCCATTAACACAAAACCCTTCGCGCCCGCCACGCCAACTCAACCTGGAGTGTCAATCTGATGAAAGCGTTAATCATTTCGACGACAGTCATACTAGCTCTCGCTGTGGCCACCAGCGCGTTATTCGGCGCTGGCGAAGAGAAATCTAAAAAGAACAACGGCGGCGGAAATACATCAGGCCAAGGCAATGCGGGCCAAAGCAATGCGGGCCAAAACAATCAAGGGCAATCAGGCCAACCCCAGAACAGTGGCGCGACCGGCAATCAAAATTCATCCGGCGCCAATAAAAACCTGTTCGGTAATCAAAACCAAAACCAACCGGCTAAAAACGGAGGGCCGATCGGAAGCTCTCTCAACAAACAAAGCGGCAGTGCAGCGAGTTTGCCGGCCCGTGTGAAACTCGGCGACAAGAATTTTGATAAAAACGGAATCGGCGCCTTGGACGAGGCAAAACACGCCGGCGACAAAGGCGTGGGCTGGCGCTATCAAAAAGTTGGCAACGAATGGTGGTTTTGGACCGCCACAGGTCATTGGTGCTACAACCGTGGCGGACAATGGTGCAACTACGACCCCAACACCACCTGCGTCAACCTGAACGGCGCCAAGGGACCGTATTACGAAGATCAGCAAGGTTTCTTCACGACGCAAAACGGCCAGAAGATTTACGATTCGACCATTCACCGTGACGCCGCAGCAGCCGCAGCCGCGGCAACCACCGCCGGAACCACCGCGGCGGGTTCAACCACCACTACTGACGCACAAGCTGGCACAACGACGGCTGGTACAACCACCGATTCCACAGCCGCAGGAACAACGGCTGGAGCGACGACGGGCACAACCACCGCGGCAGCGCCGACAGATTCAACGCAGCCCGGCTCAACTCCCGCTGGCTCCGCAGCACCTGCTGGAACTCCGCCGACAGACGCCTCGGGCGGAACAACTGCAACCTCCGGCTCTCCGCCAGCCGGCTCGGCGCCCACGGGATCCGCACCGACAGATGCATCAGGAGGAACCACCGCGCCCCCAGCCGGAACATCATCCTCCGGCTCGGCGCCCACCACGACAAACTCGACGGGTTCAGCAACCGGCAGCAATCCCTCAGGAGTTCCGGCCGGTGCGCCAAGTCCGCCTCCAAACTGATACCCGGGCACATGGTCCAATCAACAGCACTTTCACCCCTCCGGTGCTACTACTATTACTACTGCTACTGCTGCGGAATGGGCCCGTCGCCATGAAATGGGTACTTGACAATCAATACTTAATCCGTCCATGATTCAGGACTTCTTTCCGCAATCTACCCGAATGCTTTGTTCTACGTAATTCACGTGCTCTGCCAAATGCTTTCTTCTTCTATCTAAAAGGTCACAATTATGAAATCGGGGAACCCCAGACCGTTGCATTTGATGATTGGCGCTACCGCGCTTGTCGTATTTATGATTTCCGCCGTCGTGGCACAGCAGCAAAACAAGGCCACAGCGCCGGTAACGAAAGGCCAGGCCGCTGGTAAAGCAACAGGCGCCGCGCCGATCAAAATTTCGATTAGTCCAACTAAGTTTGTTCCGGTTCAAAAGACCGCCATCCCCTTCAGGGCTTTCACGCTGACGGAGCTAAAAGATAAAAACGGCCAACCCGCCACCGCTGCGACCACCTTCACCTTACCCAATGGTAAGCCCGCGACCGCTACGCAGTATTTGGAGCAGATGAATGCCTTTGAGCAAAAACTAAACGCCCTGGGCTACACGCTGCGGTCCACGAATAAGACGTTTAAGGTGGGAGAGCTGTCGGCAAACAAAACCTTGTTCACCCAGCAAGCCGCCAGTGCGAAGTCTTTACCGGCGGTCACCGCCAAGGCGAAGTCGACTACCATGGCCTCGGTCGAGCAACAATTTAATACAGAACTAAGTGCCGCCAAGGCAAAACCAGCCACTACAACGCAGGCCCAGGAAGGCGCCAAGGGTGCGAAAGGTGCCAAGGGAACCACCGCCGAAGGTGCTACCACTCAGCAGGGTGCTAAAGGAGCTAAAGGCGGCGAAGGAGCAACTGCCGAAAGCGGCGCTGGCCAAAAGAGTGCTAAGATTGTCAAAATTCCGCCAGGCGCCGTAGGTGTCGGCGCAATCGGCAGAGCCTTGGGGCCCTATACAACCACAAAGTCGTATAGTTCTCCCACCTTTGGCGACACCTCCTACGTCGCTGCCGATTTCACTGCTTCAATGACCTTCTCCGGTGACGCCAATAGCGCCAGCCTTTCCGGTGTCTCCAAAGTCACCGGTTGGGCTTTAGGGTCCAGTAAAGATTTGGCCGTGGCTACCGCTTCGCTGGCGGCTCCCCACTCCGGAAATTTGTCGGCCAATCTTAAGGTTACCGTCCTGGGCACTGACGAAGTTGTTTTTAACCAGAGCCAACAGGTCAGCATCCGCGAAAACTCCACCTACACAAAGTCTTTGCCAGACACCTGGAAGTTTTCGATGACCATCCCAGTCTTTATTTTCAGTGTTGATGTTACGCTGGGCGTCAAGGGCGGCATCTCAATGCCTTATTTTCTTGCCGACTTGCCCGGAACAACGCAGGGTTACATCATTCCCGACGTGACCGGCACCGTTTACGGAGAAGCGGCCGTCGGAATCGGCGGCGACGACGGCGTTGAGTGCGGCGTAAAAGGCGAATTCACCATGATCCACAACAACCTCATCTTATACGGCAATACCAACCAGGGTACGGACTCCACCGGAACGTTTGTCAGTTATTCCGTCACTTCGGAAGACCGGCTTACCGCGCTGTCCGGTGATATTTATGCATTTGCCAGCGCTTTCGGTGGAGAAGTGGACGAAGATATCTTCAATTTCACCGGCATCGTCGCGGTATACACTCCCGTTGAAGGCAATGATAAAGTCTATTTGAAGCCGATTTCCACCGTCGAAGCAAATCCAGGACGGTAAACGTCATCAATGTTGCCCGCTATAATTGCCGGCATCATAAACCTATGTGATCGACCAAAATCTCCGCTTGCGGCCTCGCGCCGCAAGCGGTTTTTTTCTAGAGCGCATTCCACGAACTTGAAGCGGATGTAGTGGTCCCGGCGCGACGGGATCCCCAGCGGCTGCGGACGCCGGCGCGCCCGGGCCGCGCCACATGGTCGTGAAAACGCGATCTACCACACCCAACGATGCCGATAGCGCAATCCAAGTCAAACCTGCAACCGCGGCGCGCCCGCTTCAAGACGATTCTGTTTTCACTAGCGCTCTTCGTCGTGGCGGCTGTCGCCGGCATCCAGGTTGGTCGGCACTTCAATCACCGCTTCAGCGACGCCCGCCCTACAGGCATTCAGTTTACCCCCGGCCAACAACTGACGTATCACGTCGATTTTAATTCCACGTCATTTTCCAACGTGTCCAGTTTATTTTCGGCATCCTCCGCCACGTCTTCCGATGCGTCAGAAGTTTCACCCCTAGGGCTCACTCACCTGTTCCAGCCCGCGCTGCAGGCAAACCTGGAATGCACCGCGATCCAAGCCGATGGAAACGGCGTCGTTTTAGCTTGCCAGTTTCTTAATCCGCAGGTTCACTTCCAAGCCGAAGGTCTGGACCTGCCCGAACAATCGAAACAGATTCAATCGGGGCTGGCCCTTCCCATGTTTTGCCTGCTCGATGCCCACGGCCGAGTGCAATCGGTATGGTTTAACGCTGCCGCCACCCCGTTAATTCAACGCATTGCTAGCGCAATCTTCGCAGGCTTGCAAGTCGTGAATCCGCTGCCGGGCGCCAATTCGGTTACCCAGTGGGATGCCGAGGAAGAAGACCCCAGCGGCAAGCTTCTGGCACACTATCAAGTTCAGTCGGATGGAACAATTCACAAAACCAAAACTCAGTATTTGCCCGATACGACCGCCAAGAAAACGCGAACCATTCAGTTAATTCCCTTAATTCAATCCCAAGGCGAATACGTTGATACTTTGGACGGCGAGGGCAACTTGGTTAGTGTGGCTGCGGCCGAAGCGCAAACCGTAACGATCCAAAACAAAGAGGTAGGCCACGGAACTCTACAGTTGGATGTCAGCCTGCTCCGCAAGCAGGAAGCCACGCCAGATCAGTTGGAACGGCTCCAATCGGCCTACGCCGATTTAAGGAATTCGGTCCGGGCCATTCCCCTGTACGATCCTACGCCTCAACAGCAGGCCGAGCAGAACATTCAGCGACAGGCACTGGGTGCCGATACTCTAGATTCCCTGCTGGCCGCCTTGGCTGCGGCGGAAGCTGCCCCGCCCCAGGAAAACGAAATCATGCAGCTCTTTCTTAAATTCAAAGCCCTGGCATATGTTCATCCGGAAGCGTGCGCCCAGTTAGGCCAACTGCTAACCGACGCCAAAACCGGCGGCTTGCGCATGCAAATCTTGAGCGATGCGCTGCAGGCGGCCGGAAACCCTCAGGCGCAGGCAGCGCTGTGCACAGCCATTCTTGCCAGGTCTTCCGAGATCAATGCCAATCGCGTGTTAATTCCCGCCCTCGGCTACGTCGAATCACCCACGCCCGAAACGGTGGAAGCTTTGCAATGGCTCGCCTTCGGAATGTTCGACAAAGCTGTCACTTCCACCGCCCGGCTGGCCCTGGGCAGCGCGGCCCGCAACGTGGCCGACGATTCTCCCTCCCGGGCCGCAAAAATCGTCGACCGCATTCTCCAGGAATTGAACCAGGCCAATCCCGCCGATGCCTGGGAACTGCTGCTGGCCCTGGGCAACGCCGGATCGACCGAGGCCTTGCCCACGTTGCAAAACTACCTGGCAAACCCCGATCCCCAGCTCCGCGGCGCGGCCGCCTGGGCCATGCGCTGGATCGATTCGCCCCAAGTCGATCCGCTGCTGACGAAAGTTCTGCTGGACGATCCGCAAGCAACGGCCCGCTTGGAAGCCGTCCGCGCCTTTCGCTTCCGCGAAAAATCCGCGGCCAACCTCGCCGTTCAAGCCTCGGCCCTGGCCAAAGATGCCGATCCGGAGGTCCGCGTCGAATTGCTCAATAACGTGTGGGAGGCACGCCCGTCGTTTCCCCAAGCCAGGCAATTGGTTGAAAAGGCCGCTGCCGACGATCCCTCCGAAGACGTCCGCAAAGCCGCTGCCAAGCTATTAGAAGACGCCAAGGTCAAGCAGTGAACGGCAAAAAGCTGTGCTTGTGGAGAAAACAAACGCGGCACGCTGCCGTCAAAAATCAAATAACTTTTTGATGGCGTACACCGTGGTGGCCCGGCCGGCGCGGGCGATAGAGCGTGTTAACGGAATGCTTTTGGGGCACACAGCCACGCAGTTCTGCGCGTTGCCGCACATTTGCAAGCCCCCTTCCGACATCAACGCGTCCAACCGCTCGTCGGCATTCATCTGCCCGGTGGGGTGCATGTTGAACAACATCGCCTGGCTGATCGCCGCCGCGCCGATAAACCCCCGGTTGTACGCCGCTTGCTTGCGGGCCGCGAAATGCGCCTCGCTTTCGCCGTCGTGCCGCGCCAATTCAATCTTGGCATATTGCGGACAGGCTTCCAGACAGCAGCCGCAACTCATGCACTCACTAAGCGGATAGGCCTGTTGTTGCACTTCCGGCGACACCAAGGGGCCCGCTCCGTGATCGAAATAACCGTCGACCGGAATCCAGCCCTTGATGCGCTTTAGCGCCTGGAACATGCGCGAACGGTCGACAAACAAATCTCGCACCACTGGAAATTTGCCGGCCGGCCGCAACTCGATTTCCTGCGGATTATCCTCCAACAGCCGATCGACCAGTGCCGAGCAAGCTTGCCGCACCCGGCCATTGATGACCATCGTGCAAGCGCCGCAGACTTCCTCCAGGCAATTGCAATCCCAAGCCACGGGCGCGACGTGCTCGCCGTCAATCGTCGTGGCCATGGCGGCGATCCGCTGCAGCACGCTGATCACGTTCATGTCTTTTTCGTACGGCACGCTGAACCGCTGCCAATAGCTCGTTTTCCCGGGGCCATCCTGCCGCAGCACGCACACTTCAAACGCTTCGGGCTGGGCGTCGTGACCGTTGGAAGATCCGTGTAGATTTGACATGCTTGGTTTCTATTTTGATTTAATTGCTGCTCTGCGTCTCCGCGCCTCTGCGGTTCATGTCAGGTTGCCCATTGCCATTGCCCGCGCTGGTGGTGGGCGATTTCTTGGCTTGCCGCTCCTTCCAAACCTGCTCGATGATGTCCGCCCCCACCAATCCATACAGCCGTGGCCGGGGCGGAATGAGCGAAGTATCGACTTCCTCATAACTGATCTGCGGCTCCCCTTCCGGCGACAGTTTGGCAATGCTGGTCTTCAGCCAGCGGCGAGTGTTTTCCTCGAAGCGGTCGCACCATTGCTCGGCTTCCTTGTGGCGCGCGGCCGCTTCGGTGGCTTCCAAGCCCGGCATGCAAAAATCGGGCTTATAGTGCGAGCCGCGGCATTCGTCTCGCAGCAGCGCGCCGCGCAAAATGGTTTTGGCCACAGGAAACATGTCTCGCAGGGCCTTGGTAAATACCACGTTTTGGTTCGTCCACTGGCCGGTGTCGGAAAGCGCGGAACGCTTGGCTCGCGCTTCCAACTCACACACTTGGTCGTAAGCTTCTGCCAGTTGGTTGTTGAACCGGACCACCGTGGCGGCCTTGGTCATCACCCGGCCCAGTTCGTCATGGATCAGATATGGATTCTCACCGGCGCCAGAGCCGCTGATGGGGCGATGCAGCAGCTTGTCGTGAATCTCCTGCTCGCGCTGCCGGGCGCCCTCGTACAGCGCGGCCGGCTGCTCCGCGGCAGTCCCCTTGAGCGATCCCAGCGCCGTTTCCACCGTCGGGCCGACAATCAGCCCGCTAAAGATGCAACTCAGCAGCGAGTTGGCCCCCAGCCGATTGGCGCCGTGATATTGGTAATCGCACTCGCCAATGGCATACAGGCCGGGAATGTTGGTCTGCTGGTTACGCGGCGAACCCATTTTCAAGCCGCCGGCGGCCGTCCGTTCGTAATCGACCCACAGACCGCCCATGGAGTAATGGACGGCGGGGAAAATTTTCATCGGCACGTCGCGCGGATCGACCCCTTGGAACTTTTCGTAAATGCTGAGGATGCCCCCCAGCTTCTTATCCAGCACGTCACGCGGAATATGCGTCAAATCCAAATACACCGCCAGCCGGTCCTGCTCCACGCTTAACCCTTCATTGGTGCACACATTGAAGATTTCGCGCGTGGCAATATCGCGGGGCACCAGATTGCCGTACTTCGGGTACCGCTCTTCCAGAAAATAATATCGCTCTGCCTCGGGAATGCTGCGTGGATCGCGCGCGTCCTGCGGTTTGCGCGGCACCCACACGCGGCCCCCTTCGCCGCGGGCGCTTTCGCTCATCAACCGCAGCTTATCGGCCCCCGGCACGGCCGTGGGATGCACTTGGATAAACTCGCCATTGGCGTAAATGGCCCCAGCTTGAAAACAACGACTGGCCGCGCTGCCGGTGCAAACCATCGACATGGTGGAGCGGCCATAAATCAGCCCGCATCCCCCGGAGCCGACGATGACCGCATCGGCCGCAAAGGCGCGAATTTCCATGCTCACCAAATCTTGCGCCACCGCTCCGCAACATCGGCCGGTAGAATCTAAAATGGGCGACAGGAAATCCCAAAATTCGTACTTCGTGACTTTGCCGGCCACTTCCCAGCGGCGCACCTGCTCGTCCAAGGCGTACAGTAATTGCTGGCCGGTGGTGGCGCCGGCAAAAGCCGTGCGTTTGTACAATGTGCCGCCAAAGCGGCGCTGATCGCGGAAGCCCTCCGGCGTGCGGTTGAACGGCACGCCCAAGCGATCCATCAAATCGATGATGCGCGGCCCCCAATCGCACATTTCCTTCACCGGCGGCTGATGCTGTAGAAAATCGCCGCCGTATACGGTGTCGTCAAAGTGCTTCCACTCGTTGTCGCCTTGTTGGCGAGTCAGATCGTTGACGCTGTTGATGCCCCCCTGCGCGCAAACGCTGTGCGAACGCTTGACCGGCACCAGGCTCATCAAGTCGACGTCGACGCCCAGTTCCGCCAGCTTCATGGTCGCCGCCAGCCCGGCCAAACCGCCCCCCACCACCAACACGCGCTGCTTTGCCATGCCTGGGTTTCTCCCTCAGTTCTTTTTCGGTGGTTGCGAGATTGGTGTTTCAGCCTTCGGCATTCCCACGGCAACTTGCCCGTCGAGCATTTCTCGCGCCTCTTGCATGCGGTCTTCAATCACCTTGGCCTGCGGCACATTGACCGTCGACATGCCATACAGCGCACCCATGCCGACGGTAGCCAACAAAATGCCGAACGCCGCACACACATAACCGGCCCGACGCTGCGCGCCTTCGCTGGTCCAAATGCCCCAGGTGATGCCAAACGTCCACAGCCCGTTGGAAAGATGATAAACCACCGACAACGTACCGATAATGTAAATAATCTTCATCAATACCGGATTCAGCGCCACCGCCGTCGACGAACTGGCGTGCTCCGCGTTAAACGCCCCGCCCCCCAGCGCTTTGCCCAAATAATGCAACTGCCACAGGTGGAACAAAATGAAAGCAATCGCCAACATTCCCGTGGCCCGTTGCAGCGTGTACCGCACATTGCCGCTGTACGGATAGGAACCCACGTTCGGCAAGCCACCGCTGATAATGTAAAAGCCCACTGCCGCGTGAAATAAAATCGGCAGGAAAATGAACGTCCACTCTACAAACGGGAGTAACATCCCCAAAGAATGGATGCGGTCAACCTGGGCCTGAAACGTCGCCGGCCCCCCCAACACCGAGGCGTTGGTCATCAAATGAATCACCACGTATGCCCCTACCGGCATCAAGCCCGCCAGCGAAAACAAGCGAAAGATCAAAAACTGGTGTCGCCCCATCAGCGTAGAGTCCGGAACCCGTTCGACACCCGCGGTTTTGACAGCATCCACGATGTAAATTCCCCGAGTTTATCAAGCCGATCGAATGAGGCCCCGCCCGTGCAAATTTAGCTTCACATAAAACAGCCTGTGTTAGCCAGATGTAGTATAGAAATCAGCACCGCCGATACAAGCCGAGGAACCTGCTGGACAACGCGGTCAGAAATCGCCAATTGCAAACACCCATCCACAGCCCCTACATCACTCGGCCTGAAGCGTCCTCCAATTCGCAGCCTCCCCGGCGCCGCGCTGCCGCATTGGATTTCGGCGCCCGCCTCCATTGCACCGCCGTCCCCATTGTTCTGGCAACTAGCCCACAATCCAACAACGCCTCGCGCTGGGGCAGCTCATTCATTGGCCCAAGGTCGAATCCGGGGTACGTACTGCCCGATTGGCAGCAAAAAACGCCGAAAAAATGTCAATTCGGCTTATGCAGGCCTCCCATTTTGGCTTCCGATGCCACGTATAATTATGATACAAGTACTCGTCAGACAGTAGTTTGCGTCGATGGAATCGCACTGACTACTGAGAACATAACATTGGCATTGAACTTGCTTCGCGATATTCGCAGTGCGATTAGACTATACGCTTAATCCCGGCCAGATCAACTATTATCGCCCGGTCGGGCATCCATGATGCTCATCGAAACTCCTTCAATCCTGATCACCGATGATGACCGCGCTTTCCGCGAAACGGTCTGCGGCATGCTTCAACCGCGCGGCTTCAAAACTTTCACCGCCGCCGATGGCGAAGAGGCCCTCCGAATCGTCAGCCTGCAGCCCATTCATCTGCTGCTGTTAGATATGCACATGCCACGTCTGACAGGCTTGGAAACCATCCGCCGCATACGTCAATTTAGCGCTCGGCTCCCCTGTGTGTTAATTACGGCCGCCTTGGACGAATCGATTGTAAAGCAGGCTTCTGTGGCCGATGTTTTTTCCGTCCTGCCCAAGCCGGTCAGTTGCTCCGATATCACCAACACCGTCAATCAAGTATTCCACCACATTTACGGGTGGCCCATGAAAAGCTAAGTTAACGAGCCCGATTCCTTGACAATCACCAGTTACGCAAAATACTCTGATTACTACGCGGAACGTTCGGAAACAAGATAAAGCGTCCGATCGACACCCTGCTGTCGGCAAATCTTGCCACACTGCCGGCTTAACAACACAACATGGTTCCACACGCACTGAAGTCACCCCACCCACGTTCGCCCACCATTTTGCCCCCGCCCAAAGATCCAAGCTGCGTTACCACCCGTAGCAAAGGTACCGGCGGTAACGACTAAATCGGAAGAGTCCAGCACGGGATGGGTCGAAATAAATTAATCCTTTCGGCGCAACTTTCCGATTCACACCGCCTTGAACTTGCCTGCGCTTCAAGCTACGGCTGTGACGCGCAAGCCGCGCGTGACGACTATAGCTTTGGATTTACTGCCGAAAGCAGCGAAAGTTGCGCAAACATTGCGGCAATATCAATTCATGAAACTTCTCCATCCGATGCAAGCTATGAGGACGTACAACCCACGGCGGCGCGGTTGTTCAGTCGTTGAGTCACTCCTATAATATATTGGTGAATTAGCGGTCCCCCCGGAGCTATAAAGCTTGACGGCCAAACCGAAAATTCTGGTTGTCCGCGACCCTGCGGCTCATGACGCTCCGCTGCCCATCGTGACTGATGGGTATGAGCTAGAGGAAGTTCGTAGCCCTCTGCGTGCTTTAGCGCGAATGACCCGGGAGCAATTCGCCGGCATTTTTGTGGCCGCCGGACACATTGGCGAAGCCATTCGGATGGGCAAGCTGCTGCAGAACGAGCGCATTCTGGAGGGCATGCCTGACGGCATCGTCCTGTTGGGCGCAGACAATACCATCATTTGGGGCAACGGCCGCTTGCGCGAGTGGACCGGTAAGGAATCGGTTATCGGCGAAAACTTCTACTCGGTGCTCAACAGCCCTGAAATCTTGGGGCCCGATTTCGGTCCCTTCCACACGGCCCTGACCACCGGCAAGGCCAGCAGCAGCGTGTTGCGCTCCGGCGACAATCGCTATTTCCACGTGCATGCCGCTCCCGTCTGCGAGGGAAACAAGGCGCCTGAGCATTTAATCGTCACCGTCCACGATGTCACCAAGGAAGTTTTGCAGCAGCAAAAGTTGGCCGCCATCCACCAGGCAGGCCAAGAACTTTCCGACCTCACGGCCGAAGAACTCTCGCACATGTCGATCGAAGAGCGTATTAAACTCTTGAAATCGAACATCCTTCACTACACCAAAGATTT